>CAZULX010000358.1:0-3020 GCA_964621335.1 uncultured Streptomycetaceae bacterium | reverse complement strand
TGCCCGATGCGCCGGTGAGCATCGGTGCGCGGATCAGGCTCGAAGGCGTGCGCGCGCCGGTGCGGCATGTGATCGCCGGCGAAGGGCTCACGTCCGACCGCACGGCCCAGCACACCATCGGCCTGCCGAAGGATGGCCCGGCGCCGTCTGCGCTCGCCATCGAGTGGGCCAGCGGCAAAGTGACCCGCATTGCGAATCCGCCACTCAATGAGCGCATTGTGATCAACGCACCCTGAGACCGTCCTTACGGGTATCGCGATTCACGCCGCTTTGAAGCGCTGGCGCGCCCGGCCCGACTCGAACGGGCGACCTTCGGCTTCGGAGACCGACACTCTATCCATCTGAGCTACGGGCGCGTCGCGTCGATTCTAACATGCCTCAAATCAAGCTTTTACCGCACTCTCCCCGGCCGATATAATCACCGGTTTTCGCCTGTCGATCCCGGAATACGAGCATGAGCGAGCACGGTCCGCACGAACACACTTCCTTCATCAAGACACCCAAGCAGCTCATAGCAGTCATCGTTCTCGCTTTCGCGGTGCCGATACTGGTGATCGCGATGCTCGCCAGCCTCGTGACGCGCGCCGTGAAGCCGGATCCCGGGGCGATGTCGGAGGAAGCGGTGGCGAAGCGCCTGAAGCCCGTCGGTGAGGTCGTGATCGATCCTTCGCAGCCGCCTCCGCTGGAGGTCGCTGCAGCCGCGCCACCGGCTGTGCCCGCGTCCGGTCCCGCTCCGGCGGCCGCAGGTGCGCCGGCGGGCGACGCCGCTAAAGGCAAAAGCGTCTACGACGCGAGTTGCCTCGCGTGCCACGGCCCCGGCGTCGCAGGCGCGCCCAAGCTCGGCGACAAGGCGGCGTGGGCGCAGCGCATGAAACAGGGCATGGACGCGCTGCATCAGGCCGCGCTCAAAGGCAAAGGCGCGATGCCGCCCAAAGGCGGGAACATGGCGCTATCGGACGCGGACGTGAAGGCCGCGGTCGAATACATGGCTGCGCAGGTGAAGTAGCGTAAGCCACGCTCGCCGCAGAAAAAGCGCGGACCTCCGCGCTTTTTTTGTGTGTATTCTTTACGTAGCGCACCGACGTCGGCGGTGCATCATCGATGCACCCTACGTTCCGGTGTTCGACAGTCCCTTACTCATCACTCTTTCAAGTATGTCCACCTACGCCATAGGCGACGTCCAGGGCTGTTACGACGAGCTTCGCAGGCTGCTCGACAGCATCGCGTTCGATCCCGCGCGCGACACGCTGTGGCTCGTCGGCGACATCGTGAATCGCGGCCCGCGCTCGCTCGAGACGCTGCGCTACGTGCGGAGCCTCGGGGAAAGCGCGGTGACCGTGCTCGGCAATCACGACCTGCATCTCCTGGTCGTCGCGGCCGGCGTGCGCAGGCCGCACCGCGGCGATACGCTGGATGACATCCTGGAGGCGCCCGACCGCGAGGAGCTGCTCGCGTGGCTGCGCAGCCGCAAGCTCATGCACGCGGCGGAGGGCTACGCCCTCGTTCACGCGGGGTTGCTGCCGCAATGGAGCATCGCCCGCGCGCTCGAGCTGGCGCGGGAAGTCGAGGTCGCGCTTTGCAGCCCGGACTACGCGCTGCTCCTTGAGAACATGTACGGGAACACGCCCACCGCGTGGAACGACGGCCTCACCGGATTCGACCGGCTGCGCGTCATCGTCAACGCAATGACGCGCCTGCGCCTGTGCGATGCGCAAGGCAGCATGGAATTCAGCATGAAGGGCGCGCCGGCGGATCCGCCCTCCGGCTACATGCCGTGGTTCGACGTGCCGCGTCGCGCGAGCGCGGGCACGCCCATCGTGTGCGGCCACTGGGCCGCGCTCGGCTTGCTGGTGCGGGAGGACGTGCTCGCGATCGACACCGGGTGCGTGTGGGGCCGCGAGCTCAGTGCGCTACGGCTCGAAGACCGGCGCCTGTATCGGTGCGACTGTAGTTCTCTTCCGGAGCGAGCGTCTGAAGAATAGCATCGCGCGCTTCGCGCGCGATGTCGCGCCGGTGGCAGTCTTCGGCAACGATCGGATCCAGAAAGCACACGTGCGCGAGGATTTCGTGCTGGCTCGTCATGCCCATGAGCACGTCCCACACCGACCGGTCTCCGTCGTACGCCACCTCGGTGCAGAGCGTGCCGTCGCTGCGCTCGAACCTGAGCGCGACGGGCTGGACCATCGCGGCGGCTTCGAGCGCCGGCTCGAGGAGCGAGGCATGGAACTTGAGGACGGTCGAGCCGTCGGTGGTCGTGCCTTCCGGGAACACCGCGAAGACGTCGCCTCCGAGCAGAGCCGCCGCCACGGTGTGATTCACGCGCGTCGTGTCCTGGCGGCGGGCGCGCTCGATGAAAATCGTGCCGGCGCGCGCACACAGCCAACCCACGAACGGCCACGCGCGCACTTCGGACTTCGCGACGAAGCGCGAGGGCACGATCGCATTGATCGCGAAGATGTCGAGCCACGACACGTGGTTGGCGACGATCATGAGCGGCCGCGAGCCGTACGCCGGAGGCTTGCCGTGCAGAAAAAGCCGCACGTTGAGCACGTTCAGCAGATTGAGCGACCAGTGCTCGATCTCGCGCTTGCGGCGCTCGCCGCTTTGCAGCGGGAAGATGAAAGTGGAGATGAAAAGCCCGCGCAGGAGGTGGACAGCGAACCGGGCGATTCGCGTCCAGCGCTTGATCCACTGCGCAAGCCTCCCTGACATCGCAGGATTATAGGGCCTCCTGCCGGAGGCCCTGCATCCTGCGTGCAGCGGTAAACGAACAGGGGGAACCCAAGGTTCCCCCTACCGGGGCTCACTATCGTGAGGGTAGCGGTAAACGAACAGGGGGAACCCAAGGTTCCCCCCGTTACCCCCTTCCTTCGGTTCTATCTTGTGACGCGCGAGGTGGCGCCGTCGGAAAGGATGCGCACGCGGTCGCCGGGCCTGAAGGTCTCGTCGGCCTCCTGCATGATCGCGACCATCTGCCCGCTGTCGAGCTTGACCGTCACTTCGACGCCGCGCTTGGCGGT
>CAZULX010000357.1:0-6260 GCA_964621335.1 uncultured Streptomycetaceae bacterium | reverse complement strand
CCGATGCCGAAAAGGATCGCCAGGCTGGAGACGAACTTGCCGGTCGCGAGCCAGCCGATCGCGAACTGCACGATGCCGTCGATGAAGCCGTCGGTCGAGGCGACCGGTTCGCCGTCGACCAGGACGAACCAGTCGGGTCCTCGCATCAGCTGGATGTTGACGAGCAGTATGCCGAGGACGGCAAAGCCGCGGAGCACATCGAGAACGGGCTCGCGCTCGGCCGCGGCGGTGGGATTCAATCGGACGGCGCGGCTATTTACCCTTCGCCGGGCTGGGCGGCTTCAAAGCGTCCAGCAACGATTTGCTCTGCGCCATCGCGAGAAACTTCTCGCGCTCAGCGGGACAGGCCGAGATCGCGATCTCGTCGATCTTCGCGGAGTTCCTGCCGAACTCCATCGGGTCCGTGAACACGTCGGCGCCCTCCAGCACGAACATGACTGCGGGCGGCCGCTTCTGAGGCCCGCTGTTCGCGACCGCTTTGCCGATGACGGTGCAGAGCTTGGTGGGGAAAGGCACGTTCGGGGCGGAAAAGCGCTCGGTGGACGGCGCGGCCGCGGACGGTGCCGGGGCCGCCGGCGCAGCAGGAGCCGGTGCAGCCGGGGCCGGCGCGGCGGGCTTCGCTTTGGGCGCGCTCTTGGTCGGCGTCTCGGACTTGGAGCAGGCGCCGAGCGCTGCGCACAGCAGAACGCCTGCGAGCGCGGCGCGCATCGAAGCGAAAGGCTGGCCGGTCGGGGCTCTGCAGGCATTCATGGGCGGCGTTGCGAAGATCATTCTTTATCCTGTCGTGGTGGCGGTTCGCGCGGTGCGACCCGCCGCCGACAGCTTACTCGATGAGTTTCCTCTGCGCTGCGACTTTCGGCCAGTTCCTCGCGCACCTGCCACGCAGCGGTTATCCACTACCATAGCGTCGTTCGCCGCGGCGGTGAAGGCGCTGCGCGAGACCTACGAAAGCCTGTATCACACAACAAAGGAGGAGACATGCTGAGAACGTTGAGCTCGATCGTGCTGGGACTGAGTGTCGGGGCGCTGCTGCCTGCGAACGCCGTCGCACAGTCGTATCCGACCAAGCCGCTGCGCATCGTCGTCGGATTCGCGCCCGGCGGCGGTGTCGACAAATCGGCGCGCGCGGTGGGCAGGCACCTGAGCGATGCGATCGGCCAGTCGGTGATCGTCGACAACCGGCCGGGCGCCGCCGGCAACATCGGCGCGGCGCACGTCGCGAAGTCGCCGCCCGACGGCTACACGCTGCTCATGTCGAACTCCACCGTGTCCACGCCGAGCCTTTTCGTGAACCTGCCTTTCGACATCAACAAGGACCTCGAGCCGGTGAGCCTGGTCGCGATCGGGCCTTCCGTGCTGGTCGCGCACCCGTCGTTTCCGGTGAAGAGCGTGAACGACCTGATCGCGCTCGCGAAGAAGCGGCCGGGCGAAATAAGCTTCGGCTCCGGCGGCGTCGGCAACATCACGCACCTCGAGATGGAGCTCATCAAATCGATCACCGGCATCGACATGGTCCACGTGCCTTACAAAGGCAGCGCGCCTTCGATCGTCGGCCTGGTGAGCGGAGAGGTGCAGGTGCTCTTCACCTCGGTACCCGCGGGCCTGGGTCAGGTGCGCGCGGGCCGCATGAGGGCGCTCGCTGTCTCCACCATCAAGCGCAGCAGCGCGATGCCCGACGTGCCCACCATCGACGAAGCGGCGCTCAAGGGCTACGACGCGGCGAGCTGGTACGGGCTCTTCATGCCCGCCGGCGCGCCCAAGGACGCGGTCTCCAAAGTGAGCCAGGCGGTGGTGAAGATCATGAAAGCGCCGGACATCCGCAAGCAGTTCGTCGCGGACGGCTTCGATCCCGTCGGCTTGAGCCCGGAAGAGTTCTCGAATTACCTGCGCGGCGAGATCGTGAAGTGGGACAAAATCATCAAGGCCGCGGGAGTCAAGCCGCAGTAGCTCGCGTCAGCCGCGCCCCGCGTCGCCGCCGCCGAAGCGGCCGCCGAGACCGATTGCGATGCACGCGCATCGGGGATCACGCCTTCGAGGCCGTAGCCGACCTCGATGCGCGCGGCTGCGGGCGCAGGGACGATGACGATCAGCAAACCGTCGTCACGGCCGGCGCGGCCGAGCCGCCAGCTTGCACCGCAATCGCTCCGGCCTCAGTCGACGCGGATGCACCTCACGCCAGGCCTTCGACGATGCGCAGGTCGCGTTCCGCGCCGTCGCCGAGCGCTTTCAATGCGGCCTGGTAGCCGGGACTGTCGTGGGCGGCGATCGCGGCTTCGACGCTCGGGAACTCGATCACCACCGTGCGCATGTTGAGGCCCGCCTCGTAAACCTTGGCCGGATCGCCGCGCACGAGAAATTTTGCGCCGGCGGCTTCCATCACCGGTCCGGCGAGCTTGCGGTACGCGTCGACCTTGGCAGGGTCCTTCACTGCGCGAAAGCAATTGATCCAGTAGGCTTTGGCCATGGTTCCTCTCCTTCGATTGTGGGCTTGCCGATGATAGGGTCGAAAGCCCGCGGCGGAAAGGGGTGACCTCCAGCAGGCATCGCGGGAATGAAACGCGTTATCCTTGTCCGACCATTCACCGTCACCTTTACATCACCCGCGACCGCCCATGAGCACACCCCGCACACCCCTGCACGCCGGCGAAGCCGTCGCCGAAGCCCTGCGCGAGGAAGGCGTCGCGACGGTCTACAGCGTGCCCGGCTCGCACATCCATCCGATCTACGACGGGCTCTCGCGCGTCGAATCGATCCGCTTCGTCACTTGCAAGCAGGAGTCGAACGTCTCGCTGATGGCGGACGCTTACGGGCGGCTCACGGGCAAGCCCGGCGTGTGCATCGTCACCGCCGGTCCGGGCGGGCTCAACTCGACTGCCGGCGTCGCGCAGGCGTACGGCGCGGCCTCGCCGCTCGTGCACATCGGCGGTGCGGTGCCGCTGAAAGCCGATCTCGAGGCTTTTCACGGCGTCGACGACCCGGCTTTCGTCCACGAGATGTTCAAGCACATCACCAAGTGGAGCGCGCGCGTCGAGCGCATCGAAGACATCCCCGAGACGATGGCGAAAGCGTTCCACATCGCGCGTAGCGGCCGCCCGGGTCCGGTGCACGTCGAGATCTCGCGGCTGACCGACTACAGCGAGTACATGCTTCAGGAAGCGCCCGCCGTGCTTCCTGCGTACAAGACCCTTGCGACGGTCACGCACAAGCCCGATCCGCAGGACGTCGAGCGGTTCGCGAAGCGCCTCATGGAAGCGCGCTCGCCCGTGATCGCCGCGGGCAAAGGCATCATGCGCCAGCGCGCGATGCAGGAGCTTGCGGACCTGTCGCTCAAGCTCCAGGCGCCGGTCGTCACCGCGCAGGACGCCATTGGCGTGATCACCGAGAAACATCCTTTCTATGCGGGCTACTTCGCCCGCAACCGTCCTCACCCGCTGTGCGCCGAAGCGCTCAAGCGCGCCGACCTCGTGATCGGGATCGGCCTGCGTGCAGGCACGGCGGAGCTGACCGAGCTCAAGGCGAGGGTGAGCGACAACCTGATACTCATCGGTTTCGACGACGTCGCCGAAGCGCGCTATCGCGGCGACGACGAGCGCGTCGCGGACCCGAAGCTCTTTCTCACCGCGCTCCTCGAGCGCCTGGGGAGCTATCAGCGTGCGTGGAACGAGCCGCTCGTCATGCAGATGGCCGAAGGCAAGGCCGCCATCCGCCGCAGGCTCGCCGACCAGAACGCTCCGCACCGGAGCGAGAAACCGATCCATCCCGGCGTGCTGATGGATGCGATGAACGCGGTGCTCGGCGACGACGCCGTGGTGGCGAGCGACGTCGGCAACTGCCAGCAATGGGCGCGCACGTTTCGCTACATCAACAATCCGGAGGCATTCATGCAGTCGGGGGTGTGGAACGCCATGAGCTACGCGCTGCCGACCGCGATCGTCGCGAAAATGGAGTTCCCGCAGCGCGACGTCGTCGCGCTCGCCGGGGACGGCGCGTTCCTGATGACGATCGGCGACCTGCCGACCGCGGTGGAATACGGGTCGAACGTGCTGATGGTGGTGCTCAACGACGGCGCCTTCGGGCAGACGCTCATGCAGCAGACGAATATCTACGGGCACACCTACGGGACGGCGTTTCAGAGTCCCAATTTCGCCGAGATCGCCAAAGCCTGCGGCGCCGAAGGCATACGCGTGACCGAACCGAAGGACGTCGAGGCTGCGCTACGGCAAGGGCTGGCCGCGACGCGTGCTAGGCCGGCGCTCGTCGAAGTGGTGGTGGCGGACAGCCCGTATCCAAAAATATGAAAAGGGAGTAGCGATGAAAGCCAGAGTCCTGTGCGCTGTCGCCGCCGTGGTGTCAGTGTTCAGCGCGAACGCGTGGCCGCAGAAGTATCCGATCAAGCCGATCCGCATGATCGCGCCTTTCGCGCCCGGCGGCGGAACCGACGTGCTCGCGCGCTTCATCGGCACGCGGCTCTCCGAATCGTTCGGCCAGCCCATCGTCGTCGACAACCGGCCGGGAGCGGGCGGCAACATCGGCGCCGAAATGGCGGCGCGCGCCGAGCCCGACGGCTACACGCTCATCATCGTTTCCGCGACCTACGCCGCGACTTCGGCGTACCGTCCGCCCGCTTTCGACCCGATCAACGACATCCAGCCGATCATGCTGCTGGGCACGACCGGGCTCCTGTTCTCGGTGCACCCGTCGTTGCCGGTGAAGAACATCCAGGACCTGATCGCGTACGCGAGATCCAATCCCGGCAAGCTAAACTTCGGCACCGTGGGCGCCGGCAGCAACGTGCACCTCGCGATGGAGCTTTTCAAGCTCATGACCAAGACCGATTTCGTAGCAGTGCCGTACAAGGGCGGCGGCCCCGCGATGACCGCGATCGTCGGCGGCGAGATACAGACCACCGCGATGAGCATCGTGCCGAGCATGCCGCACGTGAAATCGGGACGCGTGCGCGCTCTCGCGGTCAGTACCGCGAAGCGCTCGCCTTACCTGCCCGACATCCCGGCGGTCAGCGAGACCGTGCCCGGTTACGAGGCGAAGGTTTCGGAGGAAACCTTGGGTTCCCTCTGAATTGTCTACCGGCCGCAGCGGCGCCTGTAGTCCGACGCGCTTTACAGCGTCGGACTACTGAAGGCGCCGCCGAGCGCGACGAGGCCCCACGGCGGTAACTGCGCATCGGTGCTGAAGCTGAAATGTCCCGCCGCGGCGCGCTGGTCGCGGAACATGCGCTGGAGCGGGTAATGGTCGTAAATGCCGTTCGCGCCGGCCATCTCGTGCAGGCTATCGACCGCTTCCACGCACATCCTCGCCGCGAGCGCGCAGTTGCGTTTGTAGCGTAGCCGCGTCTCGACGTCGAGCGTGCCGCCTTCTTCGTAAATGCGCTGGGCTTCGAGGCAGTCGCTGCGGGTGAGGAGCGCGGCTGCGTCGATTTTCGCGGCGGCGGCGGAGATGCGTAGCTGCACCGTCTGGAAGTCGCGCATCTTCGCTCCCGTGTAGCTCGTGCTGCGCGATTTCACGAGCTCTATGGACGTCTCCAGCGCCGCGCGGGCGTTGCCCACCAGGCACGCGGCGATGCAGTGGCCGCCCAGCGCTGAAGTCGGGATGCGGTAGTGCGGGTTGCGATGGACTTCGAGCCCGGGCCACGCATGACCGGGTCTTGCGACGTGCATCGAGAGCACACGATACCCCGGCACGAAAACGTCCTTGCAGCGCACGGTCTTGCTGCTCGTCGCGCGCATGCCGAGCACGTGCCAGTCGTCGGTGACGTCGTAATCCGAGCGGTGAACGAGGCAGTAGACGTAATCCACGACCTTGTCGCCTTCGCGCACCATGCACGCGAGCATGCTCCAGTCGGAATGGTCGGTGCCGGAAGAGAAATTCCACTCGCCGGTGAGGACCACGCCGCCGTCTTTGGGCACACCGCGCCCCTGCTGGTAAGCGATTCCCGAAGCGATTCCGGCGTCGGGATTCGCGCCCCACACTTCCTCCTGCGCTTTAGGCTCCCACCACACGAGGTTGCGGTGGTGCGAGCCCAGGTTGGCGGCGACCCAGCCGACCGAGATGTCGCCGCGCGCGAGCATCTCCGGGATGTCGAAGTACGCGACGAAAGGGAGCTCCATGCCGCCCCGCACTTTGGGCTGGAGGTAGCGCAGAAGGCCGCTCGCGTGCAGGGCGTCCACGACTTCGGGAGTGAGCCTGCGGAGCTGCTCGTTCTTCGGCGCCTGCTCGCGCAGGAAAGGCACGAGCTCGCGCGC
>CAZULX010000356.1:0-3568 GCA_964621335.1 uncultured Streptomycetaceae bacterium | reverse complement strand
CGCTGCGCGAGAAGCGCATACAGCACAGCGGCGTCACCCGCTCCGGCCAGACCATCACGGTGCGGTTCCGGGATTCCACCATGCGCGAGAAAGCGCTGGCGCAACTGCGAGACCAGCTGCCCGATCTCGCGCTCACCACCCAGGACGATGCCGGGGAGTTCAGGCTCGTGGGCACGATCAAGCCCGAGGCGCTCACGGCGACGCAAAAAGCCGCGATCGACCAGAACATCACTACCCTGCGCAACCGCGTGAACGAGCTCGGCGTCGCCGAGCCGATCATCCAGCAGCAGGGGTCCGACCGGGTGGTGGTGCAGCTCCCGGGCGTGCAGGACACGGCGAAGGCGAAAGAGATACTCGGCCGCACCGCCACGCTCGAGTTTCGGATGGTCGAGGCGCACGCGTCCGACCCCTCGGGTCAGGATTACGACCCGGCGAAAGTGCAGGCGGCGATCAACGGCGCGCCGCCTTTCGGCACGGAGCTCATGCACGACAGGAGCAGCGAGCGCTCGGAAGCGCTGGTGCTCTCGAAGCAGGTGATCATCACCGGCGACCGGCTGACGAACGCGGCGCCGTCGGTCGACCAGCAGAACAATCGTCCCATCGTGTCGATTACGCTCGACAACCAGGGCGCGCGCATCATGCGCGATCTCACCGGGCAGTCGATAGGGCGCCGCATGGCGGTGCTGCTGATCGAAAAAGGCAAGGCGGAGATCCTGACCGCGCCCGTGATACAGGGCCACTTCGGCGGGCAGTTCCAGATTAGCGGCCGCTTCACTTCCGGCGAAGCGACCGATCTCGCGCTGCTCCTGCGCGCGGGCGCTCTAGCGGCGCCGATGGAGATCATCGAAGAGCGCACCGTCGGGCCATCGCTCGGCGCCGACAACATCGCGCGCGGCTTCCGCTCGATGTGGTACGGCTTCGCCACGATCGCGGTTTTCATGGTGGTGTACTACCGCCTCTTCGGGCTGATCTCGGTGATCGCGCTCGGCTCGAATCTGCTGCTGCTGATCGCGCTGCTCTCGATGATGCAGGCGACGCTCACGCTGCCCGGCATCGCCGCGATCGCGCTCACCCTCGGCATGGCGATCGACGCCAACGTGCTCATCAACGAGCGGGTGCGCGAGGAGCTCCGCAACGGCAACTCGCCGCAGGCCTCGATCACCACGGGCTACGAGCGCGCCTGGAATACGATTCTCGATTCGAACATCACGACGCTGATCGCGGGGCTTGCGCTGTTCTTTTTCGGCTCGGGGCCGATCAGGGGCTTCGCGGTCGTGCACTGCCTCGGGATCATGACCTCGATGTTCAGCGCGGTGGTGATCTCGCGCGGGATGGTGAACCTCGTGTACGGCAGCCGCCGCCGGCTGGAGAAAGTCTCCATCGGGCAGGTGTGGAAGCCCGCAGGCCAAGTGAAGGCAGGAGCGTAAATGGAATTCTTCAGGATCAAGCGCGACATCCCCTTCATGCGCTACGCGCTCGTCTTCAACGTGATTTCGCTCCTCACGTTCGCGATCGCGGTGGGGGCGCTGACGGTGCGCGGCCTGCATCTCGGTGTCGATTTCACGGGCGGCACGGTGATGGAGCTCAGGTATCCGCAGGCCGCCAATCTCGGGCAGGTCCGCGACGCCGTTTCGAAGCTCGGTTTCACCGATGCGGCGGTGCAGAATTTCGGCACCGCGAGCGACGTCATGGTGCGCCTTCCGGTGAAACAGGGAGTCACCAGCGCGCAACTGTCGGAAACGGTGATGGTGGAGCTCAAGAGAGTCGATCCGGCGGTGCAGTTGCAGCGCGTGGAATTCGTCGGGCCGCAGGTGGGACGCGAGCTCCTCGAGAACGGGGCGCTCGCGCTCCTCTTCGTCTCGATCGGCATCGTGCTCTATCTGTGGATGCGCTTCGAATGGAAGTTCGGCGTGTCGGCGATCATCGCCAACCTGCACGACGTCATTATCATCCTCGGCTGCTTCGCGCTCTTCCAGTGGGAATTCTCGCTGCCGGTGCTGGCGGCGGTGCTCGCGGTGCTGGGCTACTCGGTGAACGAATCGGTGGTCGTGTTCGACCGCGTGCGCGAAGTTTTTCGTAGCCGCCGCTACCGCAGCATGGCGGTGCCGCGGGTCCTCGACCACGCGATCACGGCGACGCTGTCGCGGACGATCATCACCCATGGATCGACGCAGGCGATGGTGCTGATGATGATGATCTTCGGCGGCGAGGCCCTCTTCTTCCTCTCGGTGGCGCTCACGATCGGCATCTGTTTCGGCCTCTACGCGGCGGTGCTCGTCGCGTGTCCGCTCGTCATGTGGCTTGGCGTCTCGTCGAAGGACCTGGAACAGCCCGAGAAAAAGGCGCGCCCCGAGGCCGTGGTCTGAGCGACCGGTGGAGCTCATCACCGGCTTCATCGACGTCGTCCTTCACCTCGACCGCTATCTCCAGTGGGTCGTCGCCAACTACGGCGCCTGGATCTATCTCATCCTGTTTCTCATCATTTTCTGTGAGACGGGCCTCGTCATCACGCCTTTCCTGCCCGGCGACTCACTGCTCTTCGTCGCCGGCGCGGTCGCGGCGGGTGGGGGGATGGACATCCACACGCTTTTTGCGGTGCTGGCGGTCGCCTCGTTCTCGGGCGACAACACCAACTACTGGACAGGGCGTTACGCGGGGCCGCGGATCTTCAGGCGCCAGGGTTCGTTGCTCTTCAACCCGGCGCACCTCGAGCGCACCAACCGCTTCTACGAGAAACACGGCGGCAAGACGGTGCTGATCGCGCGCTTCGTGCCGATAGTTCGCACTTTCGCCCCTTTCGTCGCGGGCATGGGGCACATGGCCTACGACCGCTTTCTTTTCTATAGCTTCGCCGGCGCAATACTATGGATAGGCTCGCTCGCCTACGCCGGCTATTTCTTCGGCAACCTGCCCATCGTGCGCGAGAACCTGTCGATCGTCATCATCGCCATCGTCGTGATCTCCATTCTCCCCGGCATCATCGAGTTTCTTCGCAGCCGCGCAGGCGCGGCTGCGAAGCGGCGGTACCGAAACAGAGGGAAACCAAGGTTTCCCTCCGTAACCTCCTTTCCTTCGGCCGATCGGGGGATCGGCTTCGACGCCTCAGCGTCGGCAGGCCGGCGGTAACAAGCGCTGTGGGACATTGTCGGTGGTGCAGGTCCAGACGATGTTGCCGGCGGGCGCTTTCGCCGGCACGAGCACGATGCGCTTGCCTTCGAGCCGGTCTATCGCCAGCGTCAGAACGATGCTGCCGTCGGGCCCCATCGCGGCGCTGCGCAAGTGCGGCGACGACAGAATCGCCTGCGCTTCTTCGAGCGTGCGGGGGGGCGTCTTGTGCCGGATCATGTAGATGGTGACGTCCGCCGCGGCGCTGCGGCCGCTGCGGACCACGTCCTCGAGCATCCTGCGCACGACGTAGTCCTGGTAGTAAGGGATCCCTACGGCGATACCTGCGGCAGCGAGCGGAACACACAGCGCGGCGACCAGCAGAGCCACGATTCCGCCCCCGCTCATCGGCTGCGCGTAGCCGGCTTCCCGCAGATCCGAGGCCGCGACGTGGGCTTTCACG
>CAZULX010000355.1:0-3598 GCA_964621335.1 uncultured Streptomycetaceae bacterium | reverse complement strand
GATCGTGCGCGGCATCCGCCGCCGCGAGGAGCTCGGCGGCGAGGTCGTCGTCATTGGAGAAAAGGCCCGAGGCGACGTGTCCGAGCGCGATCACGCACGCGCCGGTCAGCGTCGCGATATCGATCACCGCGGAAGGCTGATAGCGCTCCGCGTAGGTGAGCGCATCGCAGAGTATGAGGCGGCCTTCGGCGTCGGTGTTCAGGATCTCCACGGTCTGGCCCGACATGCTCTTCACGATGTCGCCGGGGCGCGTCGCGCGGCCGCCCGGCATGTTCTCGGTCGCGGGAATGAGGCCGACGACGTTGAGCGGCAGCTTCATTTCGCCCACCGCCTTCATCGTACCGAGCACGCTGCCTGCGCCGCTCATGTCGTATTTCATCTCGTCCATTTCGGGGGACGGCTTGATCGAGATCCCTCCGGTGTCGAAGGTGACGCCTTTGCCGACGAGGACGACGGGCTTCCGGTCTTTAGGCGCCCCGCGGTGCTCGATCACGATGAAGCGGGGCGGCTCGTGGCTGCCTTGCGCCACCGAGAGGAGCGTGCGCATGCCGAGCTTCTCCATTTCGGGGCGCCCGAGCACCTGCACTTTCATCTTGTAACGTTTTCCGAGCTCGCGAGCCTGGTCCGCGAGATAGGAAGGCGTGCAGACGTTGGGCGGAAGGTTGCCGAGGTCTTTCGTGAGCGCCATGCCTTCGGCAAGGGCGACGCCTTGGGCAAGCGCGCGCTCCCCATCGCGCGCGTCGGCCTTGCTGCCCACCGCGAGTGTCACGTTGCGCAGCCGAGCCCGCGTCGTGTCCTTGCGGCTTTTCATGACCTCGAAGCGATAGGTGCTCTCGCGCGCGATCGTCACCGCCTGCTGTATTCGCCAGGCGGCATCGAAGCCGTCGATTTCCAGCGTAGTGAGGTGGATCTCGGCGTCGCTCGCACCGGTCGCGGCTATCGCGCGCAAGCTCGAAGCAAGCGCTTCGCGATACTGTCGGGGACCGAACTCGCCCTGCGGACCGAGGCCCGCCAGCAGCACGCGCTCGGCCTGGACTCCCCCGACATCGTGCAGAACGAGCGTGGTGCCGCTCTTGCCTTCCATGTCGCCGCGCTTGACGAGCGCCGCAAGGTGGCCGCGCGCGGCGCGATCGAGCTGCGCGGCCGCCTGACTCAACCTGCGCGCATCGAACACACCGACCACGATGCAGCCGCTCTTCGCGCGTCCCGGCTGTACACGTTTTATGCTAAATTCCACGCTGTTCTCGCTCCTGTGCGGCGGTGTAGATAGGTCTTCCGATTATCCGCACAACGTTGGGCAAAAGCAAAGTCCCATGATCTTCCACAAGGCCCTCGTTCGCGAGTTCGCGAGCGCTGCGGTCGCGACTTTCTTCGTGCTGCTCGGCATCACGCTCACGATGCAGCTCGTGAAGCTCCTGGGCCAGGCGGCCACCGGTCTCATCACGTCCACCGGTGTGCTCGCGCTGCTCGGCTTCACGCTGCTCAACTACCTTCCAGTGCTGCTCTCGCTCACCACCTTCATCGCGGTGCTGATGACGTTGACGCGCAGCTACAAGGATTCGGAGATGGTGGTGTGGTTCTCGAGCGGCGTGAGTCTTACGCGGTGGGTGCGCCCGGTGCTCGCATTCGCTCTGCCGTTCGTGCTCGTGATCGGCCTCCTCTCCCTCGTCCTCTCGCCGTGGGCGGTGAGCCGCTCCGAGGACCTGCGCCGGATCATGGACAGCCGCGACGACGTCTCGGCGATCGTTCCGGGCGTTTTTCGCGAATCGAGCCGCGCCGAACGCGTCTATTTCGTGGAGGAGGTGTCGGGCTCGGAGAACATGGTCGCGAACGTATTCGTGAGCTCCAATCAGCACCAGAAGCTCGGGGTGATGGTGGCACGGCGTGGTTTCCAGGAAATCGCCGATAACGGCGATCGCTTCCTCGTGCTGCTGAACGGCAGACGCTACGAAGGCGCTCCCGGAACGCCCGAATACCGCGTCTACGAATTCGAGCGCTACGCGATGCGCGTCGAGATCGGGGAGGCGCGGGCGCGGGCGCCGACCACCAAGACGACGGCGACTTCCGACCTGCTGCTCGAGCCTACGCCGCGCAATCTCGCGGAGCTTTTCTGGCGCCTCGGCCTGCCCGTAAGCGCGCTGATACTGACGCTCATCGCGATACCGCTCTCGTTCGTGAACCCGCGCGCGGGCCGCTCGATGAATCTCGTGCTGGCGCTCCTCATTTACATGACTTACAGCAACATTCTCTCGATCGTGCAGGCGTCGATCGCGCAGTCGCGCGTGCACTTCACCGTCGGTCTCGCGGTGCACGCGATCATGCTCGCCGTGCTGATCGCGCTCTTCTACCGGAGGCTCATGGTCGTGCCGCTGAGGCGTCTCCTCGTATGAGGACGCTCCGGCGCTACCTCGCTGCGGAGATCATGGCGGCCACCGGGCTCGTGATCGTCGCGCTCCTGATGCTCTTCGCCTTCTTCGACCTGGTCGAGGAGATGAAAGACCTCGGGCGCGGCGGCTATCGCATGAAGCACATCGCTCTGCACGTGCTGCTTTCGCTGCCGGCCCATGTGTACGAGGTTTTCCCGATAGCGGCGCTCATCGGCACGCTGTTCGCCATGGCGCAGCTCGTCGCGAGCAGCGAGTATACGGTGATGCGCGCATCGGGGGTTTCGCTGCTGCGCCTGAACGGCTCGATCCTGAGCGTGGGCGCGGTGTTCGCGATCGTGACTTTCGCGTTCGGCGAATTCGTGGGCCCGCCCGCAGAGCAGTTCGCGCAGAGGCTGCGCTCGCTCGCGATCGCCGGCATCGTGGCGCAGGAGTTCAGGTCGGGCCTGTGGGTGAAGGACGGGCGCAACTTCGTGAACGTCGGCGAAGTCACGCCCGATGCGCGCCTCAAACGCATCCGCATCTACGAGTTCGACGAGGACTACCGGCTGCTAACGCTCAGTCTCGCCGAGAGCGGCAGCTACCTCAGCGAGAGAACATGGACGCTCACCGGCGTGATACGCACCACCTTCGAAGGCACGCGAACGCAGGTGCGGCAGATACCCGAGCTCGAGTGGACTTCGGTGCTGGAGCCGCAACTGCTTTCGATGCTGCTGGTGAAGCCGGATCGTATGTCGGCGTGGACTCTCTATTCCTACTCACAGCACCTGAAGGAGAACCGGCAGAAAGCGCTGCGCTACGAGATCGCGCTCTGGATGAAAGGCATGTATCCGGTCGCAGTGCTCGTGATGATGGTGCTGGCGGTGCCGTTCGCATCGTTCCAGAAACGGCAGGGCGGGGTCGGGGCGCGGATCTTTACCGGAATCATGCTCGGCCTCGCGTTCTATACGATCAATCGCCTGTTCGGCGCGCTCGGTCTGCTCTACGACTGGCCCGCCCCATTCGCCGCCGTCACGCCGACCCTGGTTTTCCTCGCCCTCGCGCTGGGCATGATGTGGTACCAGGAGCGGCGCTAGCGCGCGGCAAGAAACGTAGCGGACGACGTCTGCCGTCGTCCGCAGCCGCGCTAGGATAAACGCTACAGAGGGAAACCATGGTTTCCCTCCGTAACCTCGTGCGCCCGGCAGGGCGCACTCACTTGAAGGTGCACGTCC
>CAZULX010000354.1:0-2717 GCA_964621335.1 uncultured Streptomycetaceae bacterium | reverse complement strand
CGCGCGCCCTTTACCGGGTCGGTTAACCGGAGGTCACCATGCGAGAGAAATTCGTGAAGCTGGCCGCTTCGAGCGGCAATCCCATAGACCCCGAGATGAATCCGAACGAGCAGCCGGCGCCCGGATCGCCCGCTACGAGCGAGAACGTCTGCCCGAAGTGCGGCGGCAGCGGCATCCGCGACGACGGTGCGCGCTGCGAGCATTGCGGCGGGACCGGCAAGCCGGTCGACGGCGTGATCGCACCGTGATGTGAGATCATCGCGCGTTCCGTTTTTTCGAATCGAGGAGCGCGCGCATGTCCAAATTTCGAGGCGCCGATGCCGTCGCGCAAACGCTGGCGTGCGCCGGGGTGAAGCATCTCTTCTCGCTCTCCGGCAACCACATCATGCCGCTTTACGACGCGGCGCTCGACGCGGATCTCGCGATCACGCATACGCGCCACGAAGGGGCGGCGGTGCACATGGCGGACGCATGGGGCCGTCTCACCGGCGAGCCGGGCATCGCAGTGCTTACGGGTGGCCCGGGGCACGCGAACGGCATCGGCGCTCTGTACACCGCGCTCGCCTCCGAATCGCCGATGGTGCTCCTCTCCGGCCACGCGCCGCTGCGCGAGCTCGGGCAGGGCTCGTTTCAGGAAATGGCGCAGGCGGAAATGGCTGCGCCGGTGGTGAAAGCGTCGTGGACTACGCAAAGCGCCGCGACGCTCGGTGACGACGTCGCACGCGCGCTACGCATCGCGACTTCGGGGCGGCCGGGGCCGGTGCACCTGAGCCTTCCTTTCGATCTGCTGGAAGCGAGCATCGACGCGCCGCCTCTTCCGGACGCTTTCCGAGCGCCGCAGCAGTTTCTCGACGAGGCCGCAGCCGGCCTCGTATCGGAGCTGCTCGCGCGGGCGAAACGGCCCCTCGTCCTTGCCGGGGCGGTCATGGCAAGCGACCGCTCGTGCGGACTGCGTGCAAAGCTCGCCGATGCGCTCGCCGTGCCGGTGATCTGCATGGAAAGTCCGCGCGGGCTGAACGATCCCGCGCAGGGGGCGCTCGCCGACGTCGTGTCGCGGGCCGACGCGATCGTGCTGCTCGGTAAGCTTCCCGATTTCACGCTGCGGTTCGGCCGGCCCCCGGCGATTGCCGAAGCGTGCCGCGTCGCCGTCATCGATCCCGAAGCCGGGGCCTTGCAGCGCGCGCTCGACGTCCTCGGCAGCGCGCGCATCGCTCTCGGCGCCGTGGCAGACACCCTGGCCGCCGCACAGCAGCTCGTGGAACGGCGCTCGAATCGTAAAGCGGACGGCTGGACCGAAGAGGTCGAGGCCGCGTTGCGCTTTCGTCCGCCGGAATGGGACTCGATCGCGACACGCGCCGACGGGCTGGTGCACCCGGTCGAGGTGGGCCGTGCGGTGCAGGCGCTCGTCGATGCATCGAGAGACCCGGTGCTCGTCTCCGACGGCGGCGAGTTCGGCCAGTGGGCGCAGGCCTGCGTGAGCGCGCCGACGCGGGTGATCAACGGCCAGGGCGGATCGATCGGCAGCGCAATCCCGTTCGCGCTCGCTGCGAAAATCGCGCGGCCCAAGTCGACCATCGTCGCGATGACGGGCGACGGCGCGTGCGGATTTCACCTGCTCGAGATCGAAACCGCGGTGCGCTCGGGTTTACCGGTTGTGGTCGTCGTGGGCAACGACGCGTGCTGGAATGCGGAGCACCAGATCCAGCTTCGCACCTACGGGAAAGAGCGCGCGCACAGCTGCGAGCTCGCGCCGACGCGCTACGACCAGGTGGCGATCGCGCTCGGGGCGCACGGCGAGCTCGTGACTTCGGCCGCCGATCTCCCGGCCGCGCTCGCGCGCGCCGCGGCATCGGGCAAACCCGCGCTCGTGAACGTGATGATCGAGCGCCTGCCGGCGCCCACCGTAGGACCGGCGCCACGCGCCGCGAATTGAGCGCGGCGCGCGGAGCGGCGAGATTATTGCGCGGGGATCTTCGCCGCCTGGACCACTTTGGTCCACTTCGCCGTTTCGTTCGCGATCAATTTCGCGAACTCGCTCGGGCTGTTGGGAACGACATTCATGCCCTGGGAGATGTAACGTTCGCGAACTTCCGGGGTATTGAGCGCGGCAACCGTGGCCTTGGCGAGCTTGTCCATGATCGGGCGCGGCACGCCGGTCGGGGCGAGCAGACCGTACCAGGTGGCGTACTCGTAACCGGGCACGCCCTGCTCGGCGACGGTCGCGACGTCGGGTAGCGTCGTCGTGCGCTTGGCGCTGGTCACCGCATACGCGCGCAGCCGATTCGACTTGACGTGCGGCAGCGCCGAAGCGTACGTCGAGAAGAAGACGGAGATCTGATTTCCGAGCAGCGCGGTGAGAGTGGGTCCCGTTCCCTTGAAAGGCACGTGAACGAGATCCATCTTCTGGGACATGAGCAGCATCTCCATGGCGAGGTGCGTGCCCGACCCCAGGCCTGCCGAGCCATAGGTGAGCTTGCCCGGCTGCGAGCGCGCGAACTTCACGAACTCGCTCAGCGTCTTCGCGGGCTGCGAAGGGTGCGCGACCAGGATGTTAGGCTGGTCCGTCGCGAGCGAGATCGGCGCGAAATCCCTGATGGCGTTGTAGGGTAGCGTGCGGTAGAGCGCGGCGTTGAAAGCCATGCTGATGTTGCCCAGGAGCAGCGTATAGCCGTCGGGCGTCGCCTTGGCAGCGAGGTCGGTGCCGAGCGTGCTGCCCG
>CAZULX010000353.1:0-3473 GCA_964621335.1 uncultured Streptomycetaceae bacterium | reverse complement strand
TTGAGGCCGACCATGTCGGCGAGCTCGTCCACCGTTTCGATGGTGATGAGGGTCGAATCCATGTCCATCACGAGCAGACGAAAATCGGCGAGCCGCCGCTCGCGCGGGACGAAGGCGAAGTCAAGCGGGCGCTCGGCGCACAACTGGGCGGCGCCGGCCGCGGGTCGTCCGTCGCGCAGGCGAAAAGCGCGCTCGTCGAGCTTTTCGATCGCGGAGGCCGTCGCCAGCTTCGCGAGCTGTTTCAGGTCCCGGGTCTCGACGTCGAGTCCCTGGATGACGAGATCGGTGGACATCGGGTGGCGTGCGGCGAAAGCCGCACATTATAGTGACTGGTGGCCGGACGCCGTCACTGGTCTGAGGGCGTGAGCCCGCTGATCGCGGGCCCGTTCAGCACGTGGCCGTCGAGGCGATCGAAGCGCGATCCGTGGCAGGGACAATCCCAGCTGTTTTCAGTGCCGTTCCACGCGACAATGCAGCCGAGGTGCGTGCACACGGCGGAATGCTGGTGCAGCGTTCCGGCCTCGTCGCGATACGTCGCGATCTGGCGCAGGCCGCGGCGCACCACCGCGCCTTCGCCCGGGGCGATGTCTTCGACCGTAGCCACGTCCCCGGGTAGCACGTGATCGGTGTACTGCGCCGCGACGTTCAGGTTTTCGCGGGCGAATTCGAGCGCCGAGCGCAGCGACATGCGTGCGGGGTCGTAGAGCTTCGCCCACTCGTTATCGCGCCCCGCGATCAGGTCGGAGATCAGCATCCCGGCGATGGTGCCGTGGGTCATGCCGTTTCCTGAATCGCCGGTCGCGATGTGGATGTTGTCCTCGCCCGGGTTGCGTCCGATGAAAGCGACCCCGTCCGCGGGCTCCATCACCTGGCCCGACCAGCGCAGCGCTATGTCCTCGACCATGGGGAAGCGCTCGCGCGTCCACGCTTCGAGCGCGTCGAAACGATCGTCGAAATCCTCCGCCTGTCCCGTCTTGTGGTCTTCCCCGCCGACGATCAGGAACTCGCGGGAACGGTCGCCGTTCGCGCGCTGCAGGCGCACGTAATGATAAGGATCGGGGGTGTCCCACAGGAGCATGTGAGGTATCGAGTCCGCGGGCACCCGCGCGGCGATGACGTAGCTGCGGTAAGGCGCCTGTTTGGTGTGCATCGCCACGCGGTCGTTAACCGGGGTATTGGTCGCGACCACCACCGAGCGCGCGCGCACCCGGGCGCCGGTCGCGGTCTCTACCAGCGGATGCTCGCCGCCTTCTATGCGCGTCGCGTGGGTGTTGCCGAAGATCTGTCCTCCCAGCCTCTTCACCGCGGCGGCGACGCCGTTCACGTACTTCAGCGCGTGTAGCTGGCCCTGCCCGGGAAAACGCAGCGCCGGACCGAAGTCGTGGAAATTCACCGGTACGTGCTCCACGTACTCGACCTCGACGCCGGCACGCTGCGCCGCTGCAAGCTCGCGCCCCAGGACGTCGGTCGACTCGCCGGGCGGAACGAAGAGGTAGCCATCGAGACGCTCGAAGTCGCACTCGATGTTTTCGCGGCCGACGATTTCCTCGATCGCGTCGATCGCCGCCGTGTGGCTTTTCCCGGCGAGGCGCGCGCCGCGCGCGCCGTGCAGTCGCTCGATCTCGCAGTAGCGGTCGTCGAGCGCGTTGGTGAGGTGAGCCGTGGTGTGGTGAGTCTCGCCCGATCCCACGGCGCCGTCGTCGATCACGATCACTGCGCTGCCGTGGAGCGCGAGCATGTATGCCGTCGTGATGCCCGCGATGCCGGCACCGACGACGCACACGTCGGTTTCCACCTGGCCGAAAAGGGGCGGCGGCTGCACCCAGTCGGCCGTAGCGAGCCACACGGACAGGTTTTCGCCGCTCGGAGTTTTCATCGTGGTTTCCCGATTTTGCCTTTGCGATCAGGGCATGTGCAACGGGTATGCCCGTGCGAGGTGATCTAGCGGCTTCAGGCTCGCGATATGCATCACGTGGTTCATGTCGATCCCGACATAGGCCGGCATGCAGATTGCTAACCCCGGTGTGCGTTTCGCAACGAACGTTGAAGAGGAGACAAGCGTGGACATGAAACATAGCGGTTATCTGTTGGTGCTGGTTGGCGCCCTGGCGCTTTCGGCTTGTGAGAAGAAGGAAACGGTGGTCATTCCGAGCACTCCCGGACCGTCGTCGACGGTGACGAAAGAGAAGGAAACAGTGATAGTGCCGGGTGGTTCATCGTCTTCGTCCACCGCGACGGCGCCGAGCGCCCCCGGTTCTTCCTCGAGCGACAGCAGCACGGGCGCGACCGGCGGCACCAGCAGCTCGGGCAGCGGCGGATCGACGTCGTCCTCCGGCGGCATGAGCGGCGGCTCGTCGTCCAGCAGCACCGGCGCAAGCGGCGGCGCGGCTTCCTCGAGCGGCCCCGACGGCGCCTCGTCGTCGGCGAGCAAGTAAGCATGACGTAGCGGCGCAAGCCGCTTTTTGCGTCAAGTCGCCCACAGGCGTGAGCGTCACTCACGCCGATGGAGCGGCGTTACATGAGTTCGGTAAAGACTCTCCGGATCGCGGCGACGCGTGTCTGCGCGTCGGGCATCGCCGCTTCGATCCGGATGCGGTCCTGACCCGCGAGCTTGTAATCGCGGCGGCTTTGCACGAGCTTCAGCACCTTCATTGGTTCGATAGGCGGTTTCGGCACAAACTGGAGCTGGACCGCAGTCTCCGTCGCGTCGATGCGGACGATACCCAGCGGCTTGCCGAGGATGCGCAGCCGGTGGCTTTCCACGAGCGAGCGCGCCTGCTCGGGCAGCGCGCCGAAGCGGTCGACGAGCTCTTCGCGCAGCAGGTCGAGCGTGTCTTCGTCGTCGCAGTTCGCGAGACGCTTGTAGAGGACGAGGCGTTCGTGCACATCTTGCACGTAGTCCGCCGGCAGCAAAGCGGGCACGTGCAGGTTGATTTCGGTCGTCACCCCGAGCGGGGCGGCGAGGTCGGGCTCCTTGCCGAGCTTGAGCGACCTCACGGCCGAGTCGAGCATCGAGCAGTAGAGGTTGAAACCCACTTCCTGCATTTCCCCGCTCTGCGATTCGCCGAGCACTTCGCCTGCGCCGCGAATCTCGAGGTCGTGCATCGCGAGGAAGAAGCCCGAGCCGAGCTCTTCCATCATCTGGATCGCTTCCAGCCGTTTCTTCGCCTGTGAGGTGATGTTGCCTTCTTCCGGCAGCAGGAGGTAGGCGTACGCCTGGTGGTGCGAGCGCCCGACGCGGCCGCGTAGTTGATGGAGCTGGGCGAGCCCGAAGCGGTCGGCGCGGTTGATGATGATCGTGTTCGCGCTCGGCACGTCGATCCCGGTCTCTATGATCGTCGTGCACAGCAGCAGGTCGAAGCGCTGCTGGTAGAAGTCGCGCATGGCGAGCTCGAGCTCGCGCTCGCGCATTTGCCCGTGCGCGATGCGCACGCTCGCCTCCGGGACGAGCTCCGCGAGCGTCTCCTCCATCG
>CAZULX010000352.1:0-2512 GCA_964621335.1 uncultured Streptomycetaceae bacterium | reverse complement strand
GAGGTGATCTACACGAGCGGCACGACCGAAGGCATCAACCTCGTCGCGCACGGCTACGGCCGCAAATTCATCGGCGCAGGCGACGAGATCATCCTGACGACGCTCGAGCACCACTCGAACATCGTGCCGTGGCAGATGCTGGCGCAGGAAAAAGGCGCGAAGATCCGCGTCGCGCCGATCAACGACCGCGGTGAGATCATCGCCGAAGAGTACGCGAAGCTCTTCAACGCGAACACGAAGCTCGTGGGCCTTTCCCACGTCTCGAACGCGCTCGGCACGGTGAACCCGGTGAAGGAGATGATCGCGCTCGCGCATTCGCACGGCGTTCCGGTGCTGGTCGACGGCGCGCAGGCGGCGCCGCACATGCACTTCGACGTGCAGGACCTCGACTGCGATTTCTACGCTTTCTCGGGGCACAAGCTCTGCGGTCCGACCGGGATCGGCATTCTCTACGGCAAGGCGGCGCTGCTCGAAAGCATGCAGCCGTTCAAAGGCGGTGGGGACATGATTCTCAACGTCACGTTCGAGAAGACGACCTACAACACGATTCCCCACAAGTTCGAGGCGGGCACCCCGCCGATCATGGCGGCGATCGGGCTGGGCGCGGCGATCGACTACCTGAGCGGCGTGGGGATCGAAGCCATCGCCGCGCACGAGACCGACCTTCTCGACTATGCGACGCAGCAGGTGAACCGCACGCCCGGCATACGCATCATCGGCACGGCGGAGCGCAAAGCCGCGGTGCTTTCGTTCGCGGTGGAAGGCGTCCACCCGCACGACGTGGGGACGCTCCTCAACGAGGAGGGCGTCGCGATCCGCACCGGCCACCACTGCGCGCAGCCCGTAATGCAGCGCTTCAAGGTGCCCGCGACGTGCCGCGCGTCGTTTGCGTTCTACAACACGTTCGAGGAAGTCGATGCGTTCGTCGCGGCGATCCGCAAAGTCCAGAAAGTCTTTTCTTGACGTCCTTCATGCACGTATCGAATGCACGTAGCGCCGCAAGGCGCCTAAGCTACTTTTTGCGCGCGAAGCGCGCGTCGTAGGTTTTTGACGATGGCCGACTCGAGGCAGCTTTACCAGGAAGTGATCCTGGACCACAACCGCAAGCCGCGGAACTGGGGCACGCTTGGCGACGCGACGCACCGCGCGGAAGGGCTGAATCCGCTGTGCGGCGACCGTTTGCAGCTCGGCGTGAAGTTGAGCGGCGACGCGGTCGAAGCGATCGCGTTCGAAGGCGAGGCGTGCGCGATCTGCAAGGCTTCGGCGTCGATGATGACGACCGTCGTGAAAGGCAAGGCCCGCGCCGACGCGGAGGACCTGATACGCGAGTTTCGCGACATGGCGACGGGCAAGCTCGATCCCGCGAAGGAAGCGCACCACCTGGGGCGCCTCACGGTTTTCGCCGGCGTGCGCAATCTGCCGACACGCGTCAAATGCGCGATCCTGCCGTGGCACACGCTGCACGCGGCGTTCAACTCGCTCGGAACCACGTCCACCGAAAGCGACGACGACCCCATGCACGAACCCGCGCCCGGAGGCGTCGCCTGATCATGCCCAAGATCGCCGAAATAGAGCCGACGCCGAATCCGAACGCGATGAAGTTCATCCTCAAGGAGCCGCTCACCTGGGGAATCACGCGCTCGTACGACAATGCCGGCCAGGCCGCGGAGGACAAGCTCGCGGCGGCGCTTTTCGACATCGAGCACGTCACCAATGTCTTCTATGTCGACCACTGGATCACCGTGACCCAGGACGGGCAGGCCGACTGGCAGGAGCTGCTCCGCAAGCTCGCCGAACCGATCCGTGAGGCGCCGGCGGCGGACGACCAGTCCCATCTTGCTGCGCAGGCCGCGGCGGGTCCGCAGATGGAGCAGTTGAGCGCGGCCGACCGCGAGCGCCTGGACCGGATCAACGAAATCCTCGACGAGCAGGTGCGTCCCTATCTCCAGGGCGACGGCGGCGATCTGTACGTGATCGGGCTCACCGGCAACCAGCTCACCGTGCATTACCAGGGCGCGTGCGGCAGCTGTCCGAGCTCGATCTCGGGCACGCTCGCGGGCATCGAGAGCCTGGTGCGCCAGATCGAGCCCGACATGGAGGTCGTGGCGGTCTGATGAGCGACTGGGTAACGGTCGCTCCTGCCGAAGAGCTTTCTCCCGGCGAATTTCGCACCGTCGACGCCGACGGGACGCAGATCGTCGTGTTCAATCTGGACGGCGAGTACTACGCGATCGAAGACGTGTGCACGCACGACGGCGGCCAGCTGACCGGGGGCCACGTCGAAGGCGGAGAGATCGTCTGCCCGCGCCACGGCGCGCGTTTCTGCATACGCACCGGGGAGGCGCTCACCGCGCCCGCCTACGAGCCGACGGCGAAGTTTCCCGTGCGCGTCGAAGCGGGCGAGGTCCAGGTGCGCGACGACCGCTGGGATTGAAACGTGGACACACTCACCCACGCGCTCTCCGGCGCGCTGATCGCCCGTGCGACGGCGCCCCGGACCGTAAAGCCTGAC
>CAZULX010000351.1:0-3681 GCA_964621335.1 uncultured Streptomycetaceae bacterium | reverse complement strand
ATGGCGCGCCGAGTTCACGCGCACCTTCGTCGAGCGAGATATCCCGCAGCTCGGAATCAGCATCGCGGCCGTTGCGCTGCTGCGGTTCTGGACGATGCTCGCCCATTATCACGGCCAGGTCTGGAATGCCGCCGAACCGGCGCGCTCGCTCGGCGTGAGCGAGCCCACGGTGCGTCGCTATCTCGACTTGCTGACGGGCGTGTTCATGGTGCGGCAGCTTCCGCCATGGCACGAGAACCTCGGAAAGCGGCAGGTGAAAGCGCCGAAGATCTACATACGCGATTCCGGGATAGCGCATCATCTGCTGGGAATCCACGACAAAGGCGGGCTGCTCGCCCATCCCAAGGCCGGCGCGTCGTGGGAAGGCTATGCGCTGGAACAGACGCTGAAAGCGGTGCAGCCCGATGAGGCGTATTTCTGGGCGACTTATGCCGGCGCCGAGCTCGATCTGCTGTTGTTCAAGTCGGGGCGGCGGCTCGGCGTCGAGATCAAGCGAGCCGATGCACCGACGCTGACGCCATCGATGCGCACCGCCATGCAGGACCTGCGACTCGAGCAGCTCGTGGTGCTCTATCCGGGCAAGATCCGCTACCAGATCGCCGAGCGCATCTTTGCGGTGCCGCTCGCGGCGCTGGCAGCCGCAAGCTTGCCGGATCTTTTTCCCCCGGTGCGTACCACCAGGCGTTCACCATAGCGGGAGCGATCCAGTCGCGCCGCCCCCACCGAAACGCCGCGCGAAAAGACATTCTTTTCATTACCATGGCAACTCCCGGAGGAGCCAGACCATGACAAACCACCTGTTCGCTGGCGTCTTGTTGCTCGCGGCAGCAGGCAACGGATACGCGCAGCCGCATCCGGAATTCCCCGCCAAGCCGGTGCGCTGGATCGTCATCTTCGCACCGGGCGGCTTTGGCGACATTCTGGCGCGTTTCCTGGGGCCGCAGCTCACCGAAGAATGGCGACAGACCGTGATTGTCGAAAACCGTCCCGGCGCGGCCGGCGCAGTTGGCGCAGGGTTCGCGCTGCGTGCGCCTGCCGACGGCTACACGCTTTTGGCGGGCTCGCTTTCCAGCCACGCCGTCAACGTCGCCCTGCGGAAGGACCTCCCCTATCACCCGCTCAAGGATTTCGCTCCCGTGACCACGCTTGCGAAGCTGCCCACCATACTGGTGGCCCATCCGTCGCTGCCGGTTCGCAACGTGAAGCAACTCGTCGCCCTCGCCCGGCGCCATCCCGGAAAACTGAGTTACGGCACGCCGGGAATCGGCACGGCGATGCACATGGCGGGCGAACAGATGAAGCAGTTGCTGGGCGTGGGCATCACGCATGTGCCCTACAAAGGGGGCGGTGCGGTACTGCCGGAAATTATCGGCGGCCATTTACCGCTGGCCGTGATCGGCTTGCCGATCGCGGTACCACTCGTCAAGGAAGGCAGGCTCCGCGCCGTCGGTGTGACCAGTGCGAAACGCTCGCCGGTCCTTCCCGAAGTGCCCACGCTCGCCGAACAGGGCCTGGCGAATTTCGAGGCTACTGCGTGGCAAGCGCTCTTCGTGAAGGCGGGCACACCCGCGGCCGTCGTCGAGCGGCTCAATCGGTCGTTCGTACGGGTGCTGAACCGTCCGGAGAACCGCAGGCATTTCGAGCGGGATGGCTCCGAGCTCGTATCGGGCACGCCGCAAGAGCTTGCGGCCTTCGTCGAGGCCGAGATCGCGCGCTGGACCCGGGTGGTGCGTGCCGCCGGCATCGAGCCGAACTGACTGTCCCATCCTGATCTTTCCCGTCGGAACAACCGGTCTGGTAATTTTCGAATCGCCTGCGACATGAAACGACCCAACATATTGCTCATCACCTCGGATCAGCAGCGCGCGGACTGTAACGGTTTCGAAAACGAGCATATCCGCACGCCGCATATCGACCGGCTTGCGGGCGAGGGCACGCGATTCGAAGCGTGCATCACGCCCAACCTCGTGTGCCAGCCGGCGCGGGCATCGATGCTGACCGGGCTGCTGCCGCTGACCAACGGCGTCTGGGACAACGGCGTCGATCTCGCTCCCGAGGTCGGCGAGGGCGGTTTCGCGGGGACCCTCGCGCGCGCCGGCTACGACACCGCGTTCATCGGCAAGGCGCATTTCTCCAGCAAATTCACGTTCGCTCCGACGGGCACGCCCGAGTGCAGCAAGAGCCAGGCGAAATACGGATCCGATTGGCGCGGCCCGTACATGGGCTTCCAGCACGTCGAGCTCGCCGCGCTGGGCCAGATGCAGCGGGGCCGCCCGATGGAGCGGCCGCCGGTCGGGCATTACGAGCGCTGGCTCGTCTCGAGGGGAAAGGCTGAAGAAGCGCTGGCCTTGTGGGAGCAGCGCATACGTCCCGACACCGGCGCGGCACAGACCTGGTACTCGGCGCTGCCCGTTGCCTGGCACAGCAGCAGTTGGGTGGGCGATCGCACCCTCCGCTGGTTCGACCAGCGCAGCACGGGCCAACCGTTCTGTGCCTGGGTGTCCTTCCCCGATCCGCATCACCCGTTCGACTGCCCGGCGCCGTGGAGCCTCATGTACGACCCGAAGGACGTGCCGCTGCCCAGGCACCGCAGGAAAGACCTCGAGCGCCGCCCGTGGTGGCACAAAGCTTCGCTCGAAGGCACGCCGCAGCTCTCGGACCCGTCGCTCTTCAAGTTTCGCACTGAGCGCTCCCGCATGCCGGAGCAGAGCGACGCGCAGCTCGCGGAGATGACGGCGAATTACTACGGCATGATCTCGCTCATCGACCACAACGTCGGCCGCATCCTCGATGCGCTCGACGACGCCGGCCTGGCGCAGGACACGCTCGTGCTCTACACGAGCGACCACGGCGAGCTTCTCGGCAATCACGGTTTGTATCTCAAGGGCCCGACGCCGTACGAAGACCTGCTGCGCGTGCCGCTCGTCGCGCGCGGGCCCGGCGTCGCGCCGAACCGTGTCGTGAGCGAGCCCGTCTCCACCCTCGATCTCGCCGCGACCTTCCTGGAGATTGCGAACGTCTCGCCCGAGCATGAGATGCAAAGCCGCAGCCTTCTCCCTGCTCTTCGGGCGGATGGGAATGGTTCAAACCGTCTCCTTCCCCGCAGGCCGGGTGAAGCGGAGCGAAACCCGCCGCCGACATTCACCCGCGACTGCGCCTGGAGCGAATGGCACGTGCATCCGTCACGCTGCGGTGTCGCGCTCAAGCTCCGAACGGTGCGCACGAAAACGCACAAGTGCACTTTCGAGCTGGAGTCGGGCGCCGGCGAGCTCTACGACCTCGTCAACGATCCGCAGGAGATGCGCAACGTGTTCGACGATCCGGCTTACGCCAGGGTCCGCAAAGAGCTCGAGGACATGATGCGCGCGCGGCCCGGAAAGGTGCGCGAGTCCCTGCCCGAGCCGATAGCGATGTCCTGAGCGCTCTCGGCGAATCGCCCGCATTTCTGAGATGCGTTTCCCACGATCCACGAGTCAGAATTGATTTTTGCGATTGCCCGTGCGACGCTCGAAGACAAACGCGTCTCCAGGAGCGCGCATCGGACGGTCGGGAGAAATGCATGAAATTAACGTTTGCAAGCGGCCTTTACGACCGTATGCAGGCGCTGTACACGAAACAGGTGCAGCCGGAGGGAATCGAGCTCGATTTCATCATCAACGAGAACCCCAGGGACATCTTCAA
>CAZULX010000350.1:0-3924 GCA_964621335.1 uncultured Streptomycetaceae bacterium | reverse complement strand
GGCTAGTCTCCGAAGAAAACGCGCTCGATGAAGAAGAAAACCATCAGTCCGAGCATGCACGCGAGCGCGAACAGAAAAGTCCGCCACGCCCACGTGAGATAACGCCGGTTGCGCGTAAAGAAGTAAACGACCACCAGTACCAGCGCGACCAGTACCAGCACTGCGACGATGCGCACCATGACCATGGCGGTCTAAGCGGGACGGGAGAGCTCGCGCGAAAGGCGCTTACGCAACCTGCGGTTGCCAGGCAAGGAACGCCGGGGCGTCTTCGGTGCGCTCGAAGCGCACGTACTGCCACGCGCTCTCGGTCTCGACGAGCCGGCGCAGCAGCAGGTTATTGAGCGCGTGGCCCGACTTGTAGCCGCTGAAAGCGCCGATCAGCGGGTGGCCGAGCAGGTAAAGGTCGCCGATCGCGTCGAGGACCTTGTGCTTCACGAACTCGTCTTCGTAGCGCAGCCCGTCGTTGTTCAGCACCCGGTACTCGTCCATGACGATCGCGTTGTCGAGGCTCCCGCCCAGCGCGAGGCCCTGCTCGCGCATCATCTCGACGTCCTGCATGAAGCCGAACGTGCGCGCCCTGCTGAGCTCCTTGACGTACGACGTGCTCGAGAAGTCGACGCACACCGACTGCCGCGAACGCTCGAGCACCGGATGGTCGAAGTCGATCGAGAGGTCGAGCTTGAAGCCGTTGTGCGGATCGAAGCGCACCCACTTGTCGCCGTCGCGCACTTCGACGCTTTCGAGCACGCGTATGAACGTCTTCGGTGCGTTCTGTTCCTCGAGCCCGGCCGACTGCAACAGAAACACGAATGGACCGGCGCTGCCGTCCATGATGGGAACTTCCGGCGCGGTGAGATCGACGTAGGCGTTGTCGATACCGAGTCCGGCGAGCGCGGACATGAGATGCTCCACGGTGGACACGCGCACGCCGTCTTTCTCGAGGCACGAAGAAAGCCTTGTGTCGCCCACGGCGTACGGATTCGCCTTGATCTCGACAGGAACGGCGAGATCGATGCGCCTGAAGACGATTCCCGTGCCCGCCGCGGCGGGACGCAGCGTGAGATAGACCTTCTCTCCCGTGTGCAGTCCCACGCCGGTGGCGCGGATGATGTTCTTCAAAGAACGTTGGCGTATCACGTGGTTACGCTTTAAATAGACGAAAAATAGCGCCCGATTCTAGCACGCGGAATGCTGCACTGCAAAAACCAGGCCCCCTAAGGGAAAGGAGATGTCGGAGGGAAACCCTTGGGTTTCCCTCTGACTCGTTCACCGGCCGGCCGGCGCTTGCGAAACAAGCCGCTTAGTCGGCTTGTTTTCGCAAGAAAGCCGGTATGTCGAGCATCTCCACCCCCGATTGCCGCATCGCCTCGACCGTCGCGTCGCGGTTGCGGCGCCGGATCACCGCCGGCTGCTCGAGCGCATCGTAATCGACTTCGACCGGCTGGTTGTCGGTGCCCGTGCGCTGCGCGACGACCGACAGCGGCTGCGTCTTCAACTGCTGACGCGACGCCGGCTTGCCGAGCCCGGTGGCGACGATCGTCACCCGCAACTGGTCCTCCAGCGCGTCGTCGTACACCGTGCCGACGATGACCGTGGCCGAATCCGCCGCGAAAGCCTTGATCGTCTCCATCACGTCGTACATCTCCTGCAGCTGGAAGCTCGAGCGGCTCGCGGAGATGTTGACCAGCACGCCTCGCGCGTCCGAGATATTGATGTCCTCGAGGAGCGGGCACGCGACGGCCTGCTCGGCGGCGACACGCGCGCGATCGGGTCCTGCGGCTTTCGCCGATCCCATCATGGCCATCCCCATTTCCGCCATCACCGTGCGCACGTCGGCGAAGTCGACGTTGATCATGCCCGGGCAGCTGATGATCTCGGCAATACCCGCCACCGCGCCGTGGAGGACGTCGTTGGCGGCCTTGAACGCTTCGTCGAGCGTCACCTGTGTTCCGAGCACCGACATCAGCTTGTCGTTAGGGATGACGATCAGCGAGTCGACGTGCTGCGATAGCGCGTCCAGGCCTTCCTGCGCGATCCGCTGGCGCTTGCCTTCGAAAGCGAAAGGCTTGGTCACCACGGCAACGGTGAGGATGCCGAGCTCTTTCGCCACTTCGGCGACGACGGGCGCGGCGCCGGTCCCAGTCCCGCCTCCCATGCCCGCGGTCAGGAAGAGCATGTCCGCGCCCGAGATGAGCTCGGCGATGCGCTCGCGATCTTCCAGCGCGGCCTGGCGGCCGATCTCGGGGTTGGCTCCGGCGCCCAGGCCCTTGGTGACGTCGTTCCCGAGCTGGAGCTGGATCCTCGCCTGATTGCGCTTGAGCGCCTGCGCGTCGGTGTTCGCAACCACGAACTCCACGCCCTGCACGCCTTGCGCAATCATGTGGTCGACCGCGTTGCCGCCGCAGCCGCCCACGCCGACCACCTTGATCACCGCTTCCTGGGACTGTGTATCGATCAGTTCTATCATTTGAAACTCCTTTCCACTTGTGTCATGGACTTCTTCCGTTGGCTTACCGCTTTCTGGCTGCTTTTCACTGCTTGTCTCTTTCCATTTTCCTTACCCTGTTCTCTAGAAATTTCCCGTAAACCAGCTTTTCATGCGCTCCACGAGCTGTTGGAACGATCCGATGTGCATGTGCGCGAACTCGCGCTGGCGGTGCTGCTGCATTCCCGCGACGAGGAGCCCGACGGCGGTCGAGTAGCGCGGGTGCCTCACCACTTCCGCGAGCCCGCCGTTGTAATGCGGCACGCCGACGCGCACCGGCATGTGGAAGATCTCTTCGCCGAGCTCGACCATTCCCTGCATCATGCTCGAGCCTCCGGTGATGACGACGCCGGAGGAGAGGAGCTCTTCGTAACCGCTCCTGCGCAGCTCGGCCTGGACCAGCGAATAGAGCTCTTCGACGCGCGGCTCGACCACTTCCGCCAGGGTCTTACGCGAAAGCTCGCGCGACTGCCGCTCGCCGATGCCGGGCACTTCGATCATCTGCTGCGGATCGGCGAGCTGCGAGAGCGCGCAGCCGTAGCGCTGCTTCAGGTCCTCGGCGTCCTTGGTCGGCGTGCGCAACGCCATCGCGATGTCGTTGGTGATCTGGTCGCCGGCAATCGGGATCACGGCCGTGTGCCGGATCGCGCCGTGAGTAAAAATCGCGAGGTCGGTCGTGCCGCCGCCGATGTCCACGAGCGCGACGCCGAGGTCCTTCTCGTCGTCGGAGACCACCGCCATCGCGGACGCGAGCGGCTGCAGGATGAGATCGCTCACTTCCAGACCGCAGCGGCGCACGCACTTGATGATGTTCTGCGCCGCCGACACCGCGCCGGTCACGATGTGTACTTTCACTTCGAGACGCACGCCCGACATGCCGAGCGGCTCGCGCACGTCTTCCTGCCCGTCGATGATGAATTCCTGGTTGAGGATGTGCAGGATCTGCTGGTCGTTCGGGATCTGCACCGCCTTCGCCGTCTCGATCACTCGATCGATGTCCTGCTGGCCGACTTCCTTTTCCTTGATCGCCACCATCCCCTGCGAGTTGAAGCTCTTGATGTGGCTGCCCGCGATGCCGGTGTAGACGTCGCGGATCTTGCAGTCGGCCATCAGCTCGGCTTCCTCGAGCGCGCGCTGGATCGCGTTCACGGTCGTCTCGATGTTGACGACGACGCCTTTCTTCAGCCCGCGCGCGGGACAGCTCCCCATGCCGATGATCTCGAAACGGCCTTCGGGCGTGATCTCGGAGACGATCGCCGCGATCTTCGAGGTGCCGATGTCCAGGCCCACGACGAGTTTTTTGTTATCCCTTCCTTTGGCCATAAAGATCTACACCGCTCCTTCGCTGCGCTCCGGGCGCAAGAGCCCGCTTATGCGCCTTGCGGCGCTCTTTCCCGTCTTGGCCTTGCGCTTGATGATCGCTCCGACGTCTTCCTGCA
>CAZULX010000349.1:0-13168 GCA_964621335.1 uncultured Streptomycetaceae bacterium | reverse complement strand
CGCCCGTCGGGCGTGCCCAGGAAATTGGTGCCGGTCTGGCCGCCGCCGTGAATCATCACGATCGGCAGCGGTGAGCGCCGCTCGCTCGGGATCTGGTACTGCACGAACATCTGCCCGCTCATGTGCGAGCCGTCCGCGCTCCCCGCGTACTCGCCGCCGACGAAAAAATAACCCTGGTCTGCGATCCGGAGCGGGACGTCTTCGCCGAAGAGGCGATTGTCAGGAGTGTCGTTCGTCATCGGTGTCCTCAGCGATAGATCAGCACGGCCTCGCGCTCCTCGCGCCAGGCGTTTTCGTCCGCGGTTGCGAGCGCGTCGAGATCGGCAGGCCGCGCGGCTGCATCGTCGACCCAATCGCGCAGCAGCGTGCTGCCGGTGATGACGTCGATCGCGAGGCGGTCGTGCTCGTACTCGTACGCGAAATCGCGCCACAGATCGTAATCCGGCCGGAGCTTGCGCAGCGCCTTGAGCGCGAGCGCCTGCAGGCGCCACGGCCGGAAAACCTCATGATCGTAAGCCGCGTCTTCGACGTGGATCTGCAGGCCCGCGCAAAGCTTGCCGGCGTGCTTGTGGAAAGTCGGCTCGAACCAGCATTCGCGCAGCCTGCAGCCTCGCATCCAGTGCGGCGCGAGCGTGGCCATCGCGGCGAGCAGCGCCCGCGGATCAAGGCCGGGCGCGCCGAAAAGCTCGAGCGGACGCGTGGTGCCGCGACCTTCGGAAAGCGTGGTGCCTTCGAGCATCACCGTTCCCGCGTAGCAGCGCGCCATCGAGAGGTTGGGCGCGTTGGGGCTGGGATTCACCCACACGCGCTCGCCGAGCGGCCAGCCGTATCCCGGCGCGCTCGCCGGACTCCAACCCTCCATCGCCACCACCTCGCACGCGAGCTCGAGATTCAGCGTGCGCACGAACCAGCGGGCGAGCTCGCCCATCGTGAGACCGTGCCGCATCGGGAGCGGCCCTGCGCCGACGAAGCTCTCCCAGCCCGCTCGCAGCGTGAGCCCTTCGACGGGTCTGCCCGCGGGATTGGGGCGGTCGAGCACCCACACGCTTTTGCCGTGCGCCGCCGCGGCTTCGAGCACGTAGCGCAGCGTGGTGACGAAGGTGTAGATCCGGCAGCCCACGTCCTGGAGATCGACCAGCAGGACGTCGAAAGTCTCCATCATCTCCGGCGTCGGCCGGCGCACGTTGCCGTAGAGGCTGAAGACCGGAATGCCGAAAGCGGGATCGGTGTAGTCCGCCGACTCGACCATGTTGTCCTGCTTGTCGCCGCGCAGCCCGTGCTGCGGGCCGAACGCGGCGGTGACCCCGATGTCCTCGAGCGCCGCGAGCGCGTCGAGCGTGTGCACCAGGTCGCGCGTCACCGACGCGGGGTGCGCGAGAAGCGCGACGCGTTTGCCGGCGAGCGGTTTTCGCAGCGTCGGGTTTTCGCGCAGGCGGTCGATGCCGAACTTCATACCAGGTCATCGCAAGGAGCCGACATGGGCGACGTGGTGACCTCGGGGATCCCCGAGATTGCTTCGTCATCGCATTCCTCGCAATGACAGACGTCAGATGAGGTCAATGGCGTATCCATCGGCGTGATGAAAGTCGGGTCTGCCCGGCGGATGGCGCAGCGCCCAGTACGAGAGCGTGCCATCGGATGCCTCGACCACCGCCGAAATCGCAAGGGCGAGACTCGCGCTCGCGTGCGCCGGCGACACACGGTCGAGCGGTATGGCGGCGGAAAGCGCCAGCATCGTCGCGGAAAGGCGCGAGGTCACGAATGGGTCCAGCTTTTCGTCCGCGAGCACAGCGCCTTCACGGTAGCGCGCGAACGCGTAGGCGGCCCATTCCCGCGACGGCGAGAAATTGAGTTCATGGTATGCGTCCGCGCCTTGGCGCCGGATGAAGAGCTCGAAGCAGGTGTGCCGCCAGAGTCCGTCCACGATGCGAGGCGCGGCGGGCGGCGGAACGCGCAGGCGCGTCAGGTCTGCGTGCAAATCGTACGCAATCCTCAGTGTACCTTCGCGCATTCTGCTGACGCGTGCATCGATGCGGTGCACGGCGTCGGTCGGCGTAACAGGATGACAGGTAAGGGTTACCGTCTGCGTAGAAGCGGGGGCCATCGGATGAAAGCCTAACACGGGCGCTCGCCTTCGACTCCACACACGCTGAGAACGGCGATTGCTTAATCGGATAAGATAATCATCGCGTTCAAGTCCGAGGAGTATTGCCATGGCCGAGTACAATCCGCAGGATCTGTCCGAAGAACGCCTGAAGCAGGCCGCCGAGCAATTCATGCGGCAAGGCATCGATATCCGCGCGAGGGTGCACGATCTCACGCTCGCCGCGCTACAGAGCCGCCGTTTCGACCGCGACGCCATGCGCGATGTCTTCCGCGCCGTTACCGCCGGCGTCGCCACGGGCGCCGAAGGCGCGCCCGACATGCGGCGGGCGCTCGCGGACGGCTTGAAAGGCATGGACCAGGCGCTCGCCCGCTCCGCCGAAGCCGGCGCGAGCGCGCTCAAACAGCTCGCTTCGAGCGGGAAGACGTTCTCCGACACCGAGTTGAAAGGCGCGCTCGCGAACCTTAAGAAGCTCGAAGACGATTTTGTTTCGACGGTGAGCCATGTCGCGGATGCGGCGACCGGCCCGGTGCAGCCGGAGCTGCGCGGCGCGCTCTCCAATCTCACCCATACCGGCACCGAGACTGGCAAGCAGCTCGCGCTTTCCATGAACGAGCTCGCTCATCGCTTCGCCGTTTTTTCCATCGATGCCGGCATCGCCGGGCTCGAAGCGGCCGGCGAATTCGGTGCGCGCTTCGCCAATCTCGCGAGCGGCATCCTGGCCGGCGTCGCGGATGCGCTGGAGAGGAAGCCGGAGCCGCCGAAAGGCCCGTAGTTGCACGCCGCTGACCGTCACCCCGACCCGAAACCCGTGATGGCATTCTGATGCTGCGCGAGACCCTCAGCGTCATGCGGGACCTGCCGCGCCTGCACGAAATCAGCTCGGTTCTCATCCGCCACGGCCTCGGCGACCTCGTCAGGCGGCTGGGGATCGTCAACGTGCTGGAGCAGGCCGGGCAGATCCTGAATTTCCGCGCCGCCGCCGAAAGCGTGCGCCTCGAGCCCGCGGAGCGCATGCGTCTCGCGCTCGAAGAGCTCGGCCCGACGTTCGTCAAGCTCGGGCAGGTGATGGCGACCCGCATCGACCTTTTCCCGCCCGACTGGATCGCCGAGTTCGAGAAGCTGCACAGCGCGGTGCCTCCGGTGCCTATCGAGTCGCTGCTGCCCGAAGTCACGCTCGCGCTCGGCCGCTCCCCGTTCGAAGTCTTCCGCGAGCTCGAGCGCGAGCCTTTCGCGTCCGCCTCCATCGCGCAGGTGCATCGCGCGAAGTTGCAGGACGGCACGCCGGTGATACTCAAAATCAGGCGTCCCGGAATCCGCCAGAAGATCGAGGCCGACCTGCGGATCATCGAGCAGATCGCGGCGCTCATGGAATCCGAGATGCCCGATTCGCGGCGCTATCAGCCCGTCGCGATCGTCGGCCATTTCGCGCGCTCGCTCGAGCGCGAGCTCGACCTCGCGCTGGAAGCGCGCAACATCGAGCGCTTCGGCAAGAACTTCGCGCAGGACCCGGTGATCGTGATCCCGAAGGTCTACGCCGAATGGACCAGCCCGGTGATGAACGTGCAGGAGAGGATCATCGGCATTCCCGGCACCGACATGGCCGCGGTCGTTGCAGCGGGCCTGGACACGAAGCTGATCGCGGCGCGCGGCGCGGAAGCGGTGCTGCGGATGATCCTCATCGATGGGTTCTTCCACGCCGATCCGCACCCGGGCAACGTGTACTACCTGCCCGAGAACCGCCTGGCGATCGTCGATTTCGGCATGGCCGGGCGCCTGAGCCCGGTCAGGCGCAGCCAGGTCGTCGATCTCCTCATGGGGCTCGCGCGGCTCGAGGAAGAGCCGATGATCGACGTCCTGCTCGAATGGGCCGGAGACGCGGTGGTGGACGAGGCGAAGCTCACCGCGGACATGAGCGACCTCGTCTTCGATTACGAAGGCGTGGCGCTGAAGGACATCCGCATAGCTTTCCTGCTGCGCCAGTTCGCCGCGGTCATCAGGGAACATTCGATCGTGATCCCATCGGACCTGGCGCTCATGTTCAAGGCCATCATCACGATGGAGGGCCTGGGACGCCAGTACGACCCCGACTTCCAGATCGTCGACCACCTCGCGCCGCTCCTGCAGCGCGCCCGCATGGAGCGCTATAAGCCCGAGGCGCTGGTCAGGCGCGGACGCACTGCGATCACCGACTTCTTCAACGTCGCCGGGAGCGTGCCGCGCGACCTTTCGCGCCTCTTGCGCGACGCGCGCCGCGGCAAGACGCGCATCGATCTCGATCTCAAGCGTCTCGACCAGTTCGGGATGCGCCTCGACTCCACCATAGACCGCGCGACCATGGGCATCCTCACCGCGTCGCTCGTGATCGGCTCCTCGATCGTGATGACGGTGCAGGGCGGGCCGACGGTGTTCGGGATGCCGCTCTATACGATGCTGGGGCTCGGCGGCTACCTGGTCGCCTTCTGCAACAGCGTGTGGATCGTGTTCGGCATCTGGAGAGCGGGGAAGTAAGGGGACTGCCGGGATCAGCGCTTCGCGCCCGTCAGCGAGTCGCGGATCTCGCGCAGCAGCACCACCTCTTCCGCCGGCGCCGGCGCTTCCTTCGGGGCTTCCTCCTGCAGGCGCCGCATGCGGTTGATCGACCTCACCAGCAGGAACACCGCGAACGCGACCAGCGCGAACGAGACCACGTTGTTCACGAACATGCCGTAGTTGAGCGTCACCGCGCCGGCTTTCTGCGCGGCTTCCACGCTGAGGTACGGTCCGGGGACTGCACCCGACTTCATCACTACGAACAGATTGGCAAAGTCGACGTTTCCGAGCAGGAGCCCGATCGGCGGCATGATGAGGTCTTTCACCATCGATTCGACGATGCGCCCAAAAGCCGCGCCGATGATGATACCCACGGCCATGTCGATCACATTGCCGCGCATCGCGAATTCACGGAATTCCTTGATCACGTTATCTCCTTTTCAAACGAGGTCCAAAATTCCCGCTGCAGCGCCTGCCCCGAGCAGCCACAGCGGATTCACCGAAGTTCGCAAGACCAGCGCGACGGTCGCGGCGGTGAGCGCGTGGCCGCGCCAGTCGTCGTTGACCGCCGGCAGCAGTATCCAACCGCTTGCGAATATGAGCCCGATGGTGATCGGCGTGAGGCCGCGCCGGATCGCGATGCCGAGAGTGGCTTTCGGATGGCGCGCCTGCAGGTGTGCAACCAGCAGCGTGAGCGTGCCCGAAGGCGCGAGCATCGAGAGTGTGGTCGCGGCCGCCCCCGCCCAGCCTGCTATCTGCCATCCGATGAGGGGGACGTACATGAAGTTCGGGCCCGGCGCGACCTGCGCGAGCGTATAGAGCTCCGCGAACTGGGCGCTCGTTATCCAGCCGTTCAACTCGACCACGTAGCGGTGCATCTCGGGCAGCACCGAAGGCGCGCCGCCGATCGCGAGAAATGCGAGCATCAGGAAGTACAGGAACAGCGAAACGAGATCGACCGGGGGCATCAGAGCCGGCCTTTCCAGGCGAGCCCGATCGCGAAAGGCGCGAGCACGGCCACGACCGCGACCAGCGGCCAGCGCATGACGCCCACCCCGGCGAATGCGAGCAACGCGAGGGTCCACGGGCGCCAGTGCCCCTGCAGCACGCCGGCGAGCTTGGCGGCGGTCGCGAGCAGCAGCGCGATTGCGACCGCCGCCATGCCCGTGAGCGCGTCCCGCACCAGCGGCAGTGTGCCGAGGTTCTGGTAGAGCACGCCGAGGCCGATGACGATCGCGAGCGGCGCGCCCACGAAACCGGCCATCGCCGCCGCGGCGCCACGCAGTCCGGCGAAGCGATAGCCGACGATCACGGCGAGGTTGACCCCGTTCGCGCCGGGCAGGAGCTGCGCGAGGGCGATCAGCTCCGCGAACTCCTGATCGGTGAGCCAGCGCCGCTGCTCGACCATCATGCGCCGCGACCAGAACAGCGCGCCGCCGAAGCTGTGCAGCGTAAGGCGGGAAAATTCCACGAACAACTCGCGCGGCCTCACGCGCGGCGCCGATTCCGCCCGAGTCATGTCATTTCGCACATTCATGGTGGCTGAATTCTACGGTGATCGATCATGGCGCGCGCAGGACCTCATGCCCGCCGACAACAAGCGGGTTTCAGGATCAGGATGCCGGAGCGTCCGGTGTGTACAGGCAGTACGCGGACAAGCACCTGAAGCCCGAGCAGATCGACGAAGTCGACATCGCGTCGTATCTGCGCACGGGCGCCCCCGCCTAGCCACGACGGCCGGCCGCGTCACCGCCGCGCCCGCCGCTCCGCTCCCTGCGCAAAGCCGCGCGGACGTTATTGACGCACCGCACGGTTGACCTCGGCTTACGCTAAGCCCTACTGTTCGCTATCGCGTAAAGCCCGAGGAGCTGAGATGAAACAGAACGTCGCCGTGGCCGAACCCAGCGTTGCCCCCGTGCTCACCACCGTGCCACTGCATGGCGCCGCGCAGGGCCCACACTTCGAGATCGACCCGTGGTGGCCGAAAGCGCTGCCCAAGGGATGGATCACCGGGCAGCTCGGGGGCGTCTGCGTCGACCACGACGACAACATCATCGTCACCAACCGCGGCGACATCACCAAGGAGGAAGAGGAGACGTGCGTGAAAGCGCCGGCGGTCCTCATCTTCGATCTGGCGGGTGAACTCATAGACGCCTGGGGCGACTGGGACCTGCTGCCGCGCACCGTTCACAGCTGCGCCGTCGATCCCGACAACAACGTCTGGATCACCGCCAACGGCGACGGCATGATCCAGAAGTACACGCACGACGGAAAGCTCCTGCTTCAGATCGGCACCAAGGGGGTGTACGACACTTCCGACGGCACGAGAAACGGCACGCCGCTCAATGCCGGGCACAACGCCTTCATAAAGCCGGCGGGTATCACGGTCGACCAGACGAATGGCGACGTCTACGTCGCGGACGGCTACGGCAACCGCCGCATCGCGGTGTTCGACGCCAACGGCAAGTTTCTGCGGCAGTGGGGGCGGCAGGGGACGCAGGTTGAGATCGAGACCGGCGTCGGAGGCGTTTTCGCCGAAGTCGTGCACAGCGTGACGATCAGCAACGCGGGTCTGGTCTACGTCGGCGACCGCCAGGGCGACCGCGTGCAGGTCTTCGACAAGATGGGCAACTTCCAGCGCAACATCTGGATCCGCACCGGCACCGCGACCCTACCCGACCGCCGCGGCACCGCGTGGTGGGCGGAATTCTCGCGCGACCCGGAACAGAAGTACCTGTACGTGATGAACGGCCGCAACGAGCAGGTGCACATCGTCGACCACGCGAGCGGCGAGATCCTCTCGAGCTTCGGCCGGCCCGGGCACCAGCTCGGCAGCTTCACGCACGGCCACAGCCTCGCGGTCGATTCCAAAGGCAACCTCTATGTTGCCGAGACCAACTACGGGCGGAGAGTGAACAAGTTCAAGCCGATGTGACGTCGCGCACACACGTCGCCGGCGATCTCGACCGTCTCACCGGCCTGCCGGTCGCGCCCGTTCTACCTGCGAGCGCTTGCGCCTTTCGACAGGTACTCGCGGCCGAGCGTCGTCAATTGCAGCCCGCCTTCGACCAGGCGGATCGCGAGGCCGTGCGTAACGAGTTTGTCGCCTATGGGCGCGGGGAGCTCGGGCTTGACCGGCGCATCGGTGTCGAGCTGCCCGAGCCAGTCGAGCTCTTCAGGCGTCAGCTTGGCTTCCACTTTTTCCTCCGTGCATGCAAGTTGTTACCACGGAAGATGCAATATCGCTGCCCGCGGCGGCTTCAGCGGCCGGTGAAGTTCGCCTTGCGCTTCTCCATGAACGCGCGGCGGCCTTCGACGTAATCCTGGCTCGCGAAGCAGTCCGCGACGACTTTCTCGCAGAGCGCGGTGTCGCGTTTGTCCGAATCCTTCACGTATTCGTCGATGACGCGCTTCGCCGCGACGATCGAAAGCGGCGCGTTGCCCGCGATCGTCTTCGCGTAGTTTTCGACGAACGCCTCGAGCTCTCCGGCAGTCACCATGTAGTTGACGATGCCCAGGCGCAGCGCTTCCGGCGCCGGCACGCGCCTGCCGGTATAGAGGATGTCCTTGGCGGCGGACGGGCCGACGAGCTCGACGAGATGACCCAGCCGGTCGGCGGCGTAACCGATGCCGAGCTTGGCCGCGGGTATGCCGAAGCTCGCGTCCTCGGTGCAGATGCGGATGTCGCAGTTGAGCGCGATCGCCATGCCGCCGCCGAGGCAGTAGCCGCGGATCATCGCGATGGTGGGCTTGGCGCTGCCTTTGAGGAGCGTGCGGAAACGATCACCGGTCCTGGTGTAGCTCTCGACGTCTTCCTTGGTCGCGCGCGATTTCTCGAATTTCGAGATGTCGCCGCCGGAGACGAAGGCCTTGTCGCCCGCGCCCGAGAGCACGATCACGCGGATCGCGTCGTCCGCAAGGAAGTCGTCCATCACGCCCGCCGCCGCGATCGACATGTCGAGCGAGAACGCGTTGCGCTTCTCCGGGTTGTTGAAGACGAGGTGGCCGACGGGGCCGTTTTTCTTCGCGAGGATTTTGCCGTCGGCAGTGGCCGTGTCGGCGGTGAGCGTTGCGGTGTTCATGGTTGCTTTCCTTTGTTCATGAGAGGCCGTCATTCTGGCTCGACGGCCGTGACGACGATCGCGGTTTCAGACTACGCCGTTAGCGCGCAGCTTCTCGATGTCCGCGGCCGAGTAGCCGATCGAGCGCAAGACCTCCTCCGTGTGCTCGCCGGCCTTCGGCGTCGCGCTGCGGATTTTCTTCACGGTGCCTTCCAGGTTGATGGGCGATCCCACGATCTTGAATTCGCCGTTCGGTCCCTGCACCGGCGCCGCCATCCCGAGGTGCTGCACCTGCGGGTCGGCAAACGTCTGGTCTATCGTGTTGATCGGGCCGCACGGCACACCGGCTTCCTCGAACAGCTCGACCCAGTGCGCGGAAGGCTTGTGCCTGGTGATCTCGCTGATCGCATCATTGACCGCTTTGCGGTTCTCGGTGCGCTTGGCGCGCGTATTCCACTCGGGTTTGCTTTTCCACTCGGAGTGGCCGATCGCGTCGCACATCCGCTCCCACACGCGCTCCGAAGCGGCTGCGATGTTGAAGTGGCCGTCGCTGCTCGGAAAGACACCCGTCGGCGTGCCCGTCGGATGATCGTTGCCGGCCTGCTTCGCGACTTCGCCTTTCATGAGCCAGCGCGAGGCCTGGAAGTCGAGCATGAAAATGGTCGATTCGAGCAGGCTGGTGTGCACCCATTTGCCGACGCCGGTGCGCGTGCGGTCGAAAAGCGCCATCGTGATCGCGAGCGCGAGCAGGTTGCCCGCGGTGAGATCGGCAATCGCGACGCCGACCCGCACGGGGCCCTGACCGGGAAGACCCGTGATCGACATGAGCCCGCCCATGCCCTGCACGATCTGATCGACTCCCGCGCGCTTGCCGTAAGGCCCGCTCTGGCCGAAGCCGCTGATGCTGCCGTAGACGATTTTCGGATTCACCTTGCGCACGTCGTCGTAGGCGACGCCGAGCCGGTGCTTCACCGCCGCCCGCATGTTCTCGACGATCACGTCGGCTTTTTCGACGAGCTTCATGAAGGCGGCGCGGCCTTCATCGGTTTTCAGGTTGAGCTGGATTGCGCGCTTGTTGCGATGGAGGTTCTGGAAATCGAATCCATCGCGGCGGCCGACCTCGTCTTCACCGGTGGTCGGCGGCTCGATGCGGATCACGTTCGCGCCCCAGTCCGCAAGGTGGCGTACGCACGTCGGGCCGGCGCGCGCGAGCGTGAGGTCGAGCACGGTGATGCCGGAGAGCGGCAGGTGGGGCTGGCTGGCGGTGTCGGTAGCGTTCGGTGTCATGTGTTGGGTCCTCGGGCGGAACCGGGAGGTTATCGTGAATGGGCGGCATCCAGTGAGCATCGTCCGCAATGCGGACGGCGGCGAGCCGAGGCGCCGGCTGCGTAATCATCGTCGGGTGCATCCATGCTGCACGGCCGGTGCGCTACCAACGCACCGGGCGCGGTTACTTCTTGTACGGGGTGATGACGTCCGCTTTCATGACGTAACCCGCCGTTCCCAGGCCGGTGGTCGAGCGCGTGGTTTGCAGCACGCCGCTCACCCACACGGCGTCCATTCCCTGACCGGCTTTGAAAGGCTTGGCCGGCACGACGTGAATGATCTGGTTCGCCGGGGGAGGCGGCGTGTGGATGCAGGCGCCGAAGTACGGCACCAGCAGGAACTCCTTCACCTGACCGCGCGCGCTGTCGAGAGGCACCATGAAACCGGCGATGCGGATGGGCGTGCCGTTGAGCGCGCCCACGATCGGCGCGTTGTCCCACGCCGCACGCAGTTGCTCGAGCGCTTTCATCGCGCGCGGATCGCCGTCGTCGAGCCGGCTCAGATCCATCGCCGCGAAGTCCTTGGCCGGGTTCCAGTCGGGCGGCACGAGCGCTTCCCACGGCGTTTCCTTGTATGACGCGCCCGCCTGCGCCCCGCTTTTCTCGGGCAGCCGGTCTCCGATGCGGTAACCGGATTTGTCCGCGGCCGCGGCAACGCCGCAGACGAGGGCCGCAGCGAGCAGGGGAATCGCAACGAGCCGTGAGCAGGAACGGGTAGTCATGCAGGACTCCTATAAGCGCGGCGTCAGGCCGTCCGACAACGAGAGCTTGTATGCGCGATAGCCCGGAAGCAGGCTCGCCAGCACGCCGACGGAAACGACCGCGGCGAGCAGCAGCAGTTCGCTGCGATCGATGAATCTCGCCTCGATGATAAGCCCATAGTGCGCCGCCGCGAACGGCGCGAGCGTCAAGGTGGCGAGCGCGAGGAGCGCGACCCCGAGCAGCGCGCCGAGCACGGTCATGCCGACGGCTTCCATCATGAGGAGCACGAAGACGTCGCGCGGCCGCGCCCCGACCGAGCGCAGGATCGCGAGCTCGCGCCGCCGCTCGTTCAACCCGGCGAGGATGACCGCGGTGAGACCCGCCAGGCCGACCGCGACCACCATGGCGGAGACGGCGAGGAGCACGCGCTCGGCCATGCCGACGACTTCCCAGAGCTGGTCGAGCGCGACGCCCGGCATGACGCCCATCAGCGGCTCGGCCTTGTAGTCACTCACGTGGCGCTGCATCCGGAATACCGCGGCGCGGCTCTTCAACCCGACCAGCATCGCGGTGATCGCTCTAGGGCGCAGGTCGAACTTGGTCACGTGCTCGGCCGGAATCGATACGCCGGGAATCGGGGCGCCCCCCTGCCAGTCGAGATGGATCGCTTCTATGCCTTCGAGCGGAACGTGTACCGAGCGGTCCACCGGTGTCCCGGTGCGTGCGAGTATCCCCACGACGGTGAACGGTTTGTCGGTGTGCTCCGTCAGATTCACGTCGCCGCTGCCATGGTTGAGCGCGATGCGACCGCCGAGCCGGTAGCCGAGGCGGTCGGCCACCTCCGCGCCGAGCACGGCCTCGAACACCTGGCCGAAGCGTTTGCCGCCGGTGAACGCGAGCGTTTGCGCATCGCCGTAGCGGAAATGATCGAAGTAGGCGGCCGAGGTTCCGACGACCGGGTAGCCGCGGTGGGAGTCACCGAGCGAGATCGGCACCGCCCACGCGACCAGCGGGTGGCCGGCGATCTCCTCGAAGCTCTCCCAGCGCACGTTGTTGGTGACTTCACCGATGCGAAACACCGCATAGAGCATGAGCTGCACGGGGCTCGTGCGCGCACCGACGACGAGGTCGGTGCCCGACACCGACTGACCGAAGCTCTCTCGCGCATCGCTGCGGATGCGCTCGACGCCGAGCAGCAGCGCCACGCTCAACGCGATCGCGACCAGCGTCAGGCCGAGGGTGAGCCGCCGGTTCCAGGCGCTGCGGGCGGCGAGCGATGCGAGATGCCTCACGCCGCGAGCTCTGCCGATTGCGCGCGGTTGATCGCGGGCAGCGCGATCTCGCGGCCGAACGCCGGCGCGAGACGCCGATCGTGGCTCACGAAGAGCAGCGTCGCGCCCGCGGCATCGCATTCCTGGAGCAGCAGGCGCAGGAATGCAGACTGACGATCGGCATCGAGCGCGGAAGTGGGCTCGTCGGCGACGACGATCTCCGGGCGTCCGAGCAGCGCACGCGCCGCCGCAACGCGCTGCTGCTGGCCTACGCTCAAATCGGTGACGCGCCGCGCGAGGAGCCCGGCTCCGATGTCCAGATGAGTCAGCAGACGCTGCGCCTCCTCGCGCACGGTGTTCCCCGACGCGAGTGCCTGCTCGCGCCGCCGGCGCGAGAACCGGCACGGCAGCATCACGTTTTCGATGACCGACAGGTACGGCACGAGATTGAAGAGCTGGAAGAGGAAGCCGATGTGGTCGGAGCGGAAGCGGTCGCGCGCGGCAGGCGGCATGCGATTCAATTCCGCGTCCAGCACACGCAGCGTGCCGCGTTGCGCGACCAGCACGCCGCCCAGCAGCGCGAGGAGCGTGCTCTTGCCGCTGCCGCTCGGACCATGGATGAAAATACGTTCCCCGGCCTCGATGGCAAGGGTCGGGATGTCCAGGCACGGCGCGGCCTGCGCGGGCCAGGTGAATTGCAGGTTCTCGATGGCTATGATCGGCGCCGTCGTCATCCGATCACCAGGAGACGGGATTTCTCACCGGCAACTGCGTGTAAGTGCCCTGCGCCGGTGAGCTGATCGGGCTCACCGCCGCGAACGCTGCGAAAGCAGCGGCACAACAAAGGATCCTGGAGCGCATGGGGTCGACCTCCGTCTTCGTCTAAGGGAACCGCCAGGCTCGACCCCCACCGTCGCCGCCACGGGGTTATTCTAAACAATACCGGCGCCGCTCCCGTGCTACGGTTTTCGCGCGACGACCTGCAGCAGGACCGGCGTGTAGATGAACGCCCCCGGCCGGCCCGACGCGTCGTGCCAGTCGAGCCGCAGGTCTCGCAGCTCGTCGGCGCCCAACAAGCCTTCGGCCGCGAGCGTGTCCCCGAAATCCTCGATGAGCCTCCCCCACCAGCGCCACCAGCGGTGGGACGGATCGGCCATGCCGCCGACGCAACTC
>CAZULX010000348.1:0-2706 GCA_964621335.1 uncultured Streptomycetaceae bacterium | reverse complement strand
GGCGACATCCGCGCCCAGAAAAACGGGGGCGATCATGTGCGAGGTCCTCCATGGACCTCCCGTATCGACGATGCACGACCACAGCAGGTCGAGCACCCTCAATAGAGCCCCGGCTGCGAACCCCGAGACCGCCGCGACAACCCAGTTCGGGGCGCGACGCTCCCAATGAATCGTACGTAGCGGGAGTTCCATAGGCATCTCCTTCAGGGGGCGACTGCAAGGGTGTTGATGGCGACGGCGCTGTAGCCTGGCGTGCGGACGCAGGGCCGCGACCGAGCGCATTGCGTGCGTCCGTCGCGCACGAGGGCGGCCTCGTGTCTCGGTCGGGCGATTACGCCGCCATGGGTGGCGTGAGGGAAAGGCATGCGCCCACCCTGGCGCATAACAGGGGCCCTGCGCGGGTCGGCAATCCGCGTCAGCGCGAGTTTCTCCATCCTCCTTCCGGCAGTCGCCAGAACGGGGTACAGCGTCTTGTTGCGTCTGCGCATGCTTGCCCTCCTCGCCTCGTCGGGAGATGCACAACTTTCGGTTTTCTACACCGGATCGCGTCGCGCGACAAGCACAACGCCGTTTTCCATGCATTGATCTGAACCAAAAATCCACGGGTCCAATCGAGAAAGCGGCAGCCGAGAGGGGCAAAAGCCGGCGCAAAGGCGGCAGAGAACCGCTTTCGGTGTGCCGTGAAGGCAATCGCAGGCGAGTGGGAGACTAAGACGATGCAGCGACGGCCCGTGCGATGCAGGATCGTCGTGGCGATCTCTTATCGAAGCGGCGACGGGCGGCTTCGGCTCGATTCCGGAACTCGACGTCAGTCAGTTTCTCCCGCGACTGGTTCTGTGCGCCCCGCGCGCAGAGCGCCGGCATTGCTGCGGCCTCGGGGTGATGCGTCGACCCCGCCGCCCTACCGCCCGGCGGGCCGCTCGAATTCGATGGGCTTGTCGTCGTCGCCGCGGCCCTGTCTGAAGATTTCCTGCACGTTGGGCCGCTCCCAGACGATCTCGAGCAGATTGTCGTCCGGGTCATAGAAATAAACGCTCTTCTGGCTCGTGTGATCGATCGCCTTGTGTATGGGCACGCCGGCGTCTTTCAGGGCGAAATAGGCTCGCGTGAAATCTTCCTCGGTCTCGACCGCGAACGCGGTGTGCCTGACCCCGAGGCCGTCCCGCGAGCCGATCGCCGCTTTAGGCTGCGGATGGGAGTCGGGTGTGTTGCTGGGGAAAAGGTCGAGCGTGTTGCCGAGCTCTCCCAGCGACAGGAACACCCCGCCGTGATTGGGGTCCTGCTCGAGCACCTTGAACCCCAGGAGACCGGTGTAGAACGCCTTCGACCGTTCGAGATCGCGAACGGTGAGCAGGATGTGGCCGATGCGTTGGAGCTTGATCATCTTCGCCTCCCGCGCCTGCGGGCTATGCCGCGCCGCGGCGGTGCGAGAACGCGGTCTCGGCGCTCGTGATGAATTCGAGCAGCGCGGCGCGGCCGTTTTCGTTCTGCTCGCGCGCGCGCAGTATCGCGGCGCCGACCTGATCGGGACTGTCGACGCGCTCGCTCCAGCCGCCGAGGTCCCTCGCGATATTGGCGTAGCTGCCGCCGAGATCGCGCGTGCCGTACTTCTCGTGCGAATAGGCCATCGCGTGCGTCTCGATCGCCATCGTCGAGTTGTTGAGCACGATCGTGGTCATCGGGATGCCCGAGCGCGTCGCGGTCTCGAAGTCGAGCCCGGTCATGCCGAACGCCGCGTCGCCCATGAAGTTCACGCAGAACTTGTCCGGCGCACCGACCTTGGCGCCGATCGCGAGACCCAAGCCCGTGCCGAGCTGGTGCGATTTGCCCCACCCCATATAGCCGCGCGGCTTCTTCGCCACGTAGAACGGCAACAGCTGGTCGCGCGGGCTCCCGGAATCGTGCGTGACGATCGCGTCCTCGGAGGGAATGACGCGCGTGAATTCCGACATCACGAAATAGGGACTGATCGGGCGTTCGGTCGAGCGCCGCTTCGCTTCCCAGCGCCCGAGCCATTCGTTTTTGAGCTTTGCAATCGTCGGCCGCGCTTCGGTTCGGCGCGCCTTGCCGCCCAGCCGGTCTTTGACCGCCTCGGCGAGCTGCGCCAGCACGAGCTTCGCGTCCCCGAGGATGGGCACCACCGTGTCGTTGGCCTTGTAGAGGTCTCGCGCGTCGTTGGTGGCGTGGATGATCCGCTTGCCCGCCGGAATGACGGGGGTCGTGATGTTGTGCCGGGTGAGCGAAGTGCCGATCGCAAAAATCACGTCGCTTTCCTGGAGGAAATGGCGGCCGTGGCCGGTGTACACGATGCCGCCCGAGCCGAGCGCGAGCGCATGGTCTTCGGGAAAGCCGCTCTTGCCGTCGGTCGTGGTCATCACCGGGATGTCGAGAAGCTCCGCGAGCGCGACGAGCTCTTCGCTCGCTTCCGCATAGAGCACGCCCTGCCCTGCGATGATCATCGGGGCGCGTGCATCGATCAGGTGCTTCGCCGCATCATCGATGTCGCGCGCGTCGCCGGCCGATCGCGTGCGGCGGACAGCCGTGTAGTCGACCTGACCGGCGAACTCCGCGGTCATCACGTCCACGGGCACTTCGACCATCACCGGGCCGGAGCGGCCGTTTTTCAGCGCATTGAAGGCGCGCCGCATCGCCGGAACGATGTGCTCGGGCAGCGTCACCGGCTCGACCGACTTGGTGACCGACGCG
>CAZULX010000347.1:0-6925 GCA_964621335.1 uncultured Streptomycetaceae bacterium | reverse complement strand
TCGGTCGCCATGTCGGCGAGCATGAACTGTATGCCCTGGAACTCGACGATGCGCTGCCCCGACTGCCGGCGCTCGTTGATGTAGAAGACCGCGTCCTCGAAAGCGGCGCGGGCGATGCCGAGCGCGTGCGCAGCGACGCTGGGCCGCGATCGGTTGAGCGAGGCGAGCAGTATCTTCAAGCCCTCTCCGGGCGCACCCAGCAGGTTGGCGCGAGGCACGCGGCAGTTCTCGAACCTGAGCGCGGCGGTGCTGGAAGCGCGTAGCCCCATCTTGTCTTCCTCGCGACCGATCTCCAGACCCGGCGTGCCTTTCTCGAGCACGAGAACCGAGATCGCCTTGCGCCCGTCTTCGATCTCGCTCCACTTGCCGAAGAGCATGTACAGATCCGCGTGCGCGCCGTTGGTGATGAAAGTCTTGGCGCCGTTCACGATGATCTCGTCGCCTTCGGGCCGGAACTGCGTCGTCATTCCGGTGGCGTCGGAGCCCGCGGTGGGCTCGGTAATCGTGAGCGATGCGATTCCGCCGCTCACCATCACCGGCAGCAGCCGTCGCTTCTGCTCCTCCGTCCCGAAATCGACGAGCGGCTTCATCGCGTGGAAGTTGGTCGCCCAGATGACGCCGGTAGAGGCGCACGCTTTCGAAAGCTCGCGCACACATTCGAGATACGCCGCATACGAAAGCGGCGCGCCGCCGTACGCCTCCGGGATGAACATCGCGTTCAGCCCGAGCGCGTTGATCGCGGCGATGTTCTCGTGCGGAAACTCGCCCGAGCGGTCGTGCTCCGCCGCGCGCGGGGCGACCCGGTCCCGCGCGAGCGTCCGCACGCTCTCGATCAGCATGCGCTCCTCGTCGGAGTAGCGCACGCTCGCGTCGATGCGGTCGAAGACGGTCATATCAGAGGAGCGGGCCGTTCACGGGTCACGGGTCAGCGCTCTCAATTCGCGATGCCCTGCCCGCCGTCGATGTATATCGTCTCGCCGGTGAGGAAGGGGATGTCTTCCGAGTAAATCGCACCGACGAGCCGCGCGATGTGCTCGACCGTGCCCGGCCGACGGCCTGGAATGCGCTTCTCGATGTATTCGCGCAGCGGGCCGCTTTCCAGCGAGGCGCGGTTGAGATCGGTCACGACGTAACCCGGCGCGACGTCGAGCACGCGTATCCCTTTCGACGCCCATTCGACCGCGAGACAGCGCGTGATCGCGCCCACCGCAGCCTTGGACGCGCAGTAGGGGAGATTGCGCTTGACGCCGACTTTGTCGAAAAACGAGCCGATGTTGACGATCGTGGCCGAGCCCGCGGCGACGAGGTGCGGGTACGCTTCGCGGCACGCGGTGAATACGGCCGTCGCGTTCGTCCGCATCACGCGCTCGTAAGTCCCGGTGTCGAGCTCGTGGCTGGGCCCGTCGAGGTGAATGCCGGCGTTGTTCACGAGGCCGTGCAGGCCGCCCGCCCTGCTCACCGCTTCGAGCGCCGCCCTTACGCTCGCCTCGTCGTTCACGTCGCACACCTGGTTGACGAAGCGCGCCTTCAGTTGAGCCGCGGCTTCGGACTCGGGCCCCGTGCCGCGCCGCGTGAGGCACGCGACCGTGTAACCGCGCCGCGCGAGCTCGACCGCGATGGCGGCGCCGATGCCGCGGCTCGCGCCGGTCACTGCGATCACGCGCTCTTTCGCCTTCGCATCACTCGTCACGAGTCACCCGTCACCGAACTTCGGTTTGCGCTTCTCCATGAACGCCGCCATGCCTTCGGCGGCGTCACGCGTCTGGTAGGCGAGCGTCGCGAGGTCGGCTTCGATGCGCAGCCCTTCGGCGAGCGGCGTGTCGAGCGCACGCCCGACCGCGTCTCTCGCGAGCGCGAGCACCGGCAGGCTGTGCGCCGCAAATTCGCGCGCGAACGCGACACCGGCCGCGAGCGCATCGCCTTCCACCACGCGCTGCACGAGGCCGATGCGGAGCGCCTCCTCGGAGTCGACGCTGCGCCCGGTCATGATCATTTCGATCGCGCGCCCTTCACCCACAGCGCGCGGCAGGCGCTGAGTGCCGCCATAACCCGGAATGAGCCCGAGCTTGATTTCGGGCAGGCCCATCTTCGCGTTCCTCGTCGCCACGCGCAGCGTGCACGCGAGCGCGAGCTCGAGGCCGCCGCCGAACGCGTAACCGTTGATGATCGCGATCGAAGGCATGGGCAGGCGCTCGATCCTGGAGAAGGTCGCCGCGCCGAGCTCAGCGCCGCGGCGCTGCTCGACGAGCGAGCGGCCGGTGAGCTCCTTGATGTCGGCGCCGGCGCAAAAAGCTTTCTCCCCGGCGCCGATGAAAAGGAGCGCGCGCGCGTCACTCGCCGCAACCTCGTCCAGCACGCGGCGGAGATCCCCCATCAGCGCGAACGAAAGAGCGTTCAGCGCCTGCGGGCGGTCGAGGGTGATGAGCGCGAGCTCTTCGATTCGGGTCAGTCGTATGGTCATGAGAAGGCTTTCCTGGATTCCGGCCTACGCCGGAACGACGATCACAACGACGCCGCTCAACTGCGGCCGCTCTCGCGGCCCCATCTTACGGGTTCGGGCTTGATGCGCCCGCTCTTCGTCCACTCCACGAGCTCGCGCTTGAGTATCTTCCCGCTCGCGGTAAGCGGAAAGCTTTCCATCGCGATGAAATACTCGGGCATGTCGTACTTCGAAAGCCCCGCGGCTGCAAGGTGCTCGAGCAGTGCCATGCCTGCGAGGCACTCCCCGTCGCGCGCGATCACGGCGAGGCACACGCGCTCGCCCAGCCGCGTATCGGCTACGGGATACGCCGCGGCCTTGAGCACGCCCGGATGCTTCACCGCCAGATTCTCGATGTGCGCGGGATGGATGTTGTAGCCGCCGCGGATGATGAGGTCTTTCTTGCGGCCGACGATCTGCAGATTGCCTTGCGCGTCGAAGCGCCCGAGATCGCCGCTCATGAACCAGCCGCCGGCGTTGAACGAGCCCTCGGTCGCGCTCTGGTTGTCGAAATAGCCGAGCGTGAGTAGCGCGCCGCGCGTGCCGATCTCCCCGATTTCGCCGGGTTTCGCTTCGCGGTCGGGGTTTTCCGGGTCCCACAGGCGGGTCTCGTAACCCGCGCACGCTTTGCCGCAGGTCGACGTGATGGTCACGGCTTCGTCGGTGGGCAGCGTGTACTGGTGCGAACCGTTCTCGGTCATGCCGTAGACGTTGAGCGGAGCGACCCCCATGTCGAGAAACGCGCGCGCCGTCTCCGGCGGGATGATGGCCCCCGCCATGTAGAAGACCTCGACCGCGCCCAGCCTGGCGAGACCGCGGCGCTTCATGTCGGCGAGGACGTCGACCGCGTGCGTCGGCACCCCCATCACGTAGGTGGCGCCCGACTCGATGATCCAGTCGAGCGGCTTCATGCCTGCGGGCGGATCGTTCACCACGACTTCGCAGCCCGCGACCAGGCTTTGCTCGATCGCCACCGTCGCGATGTGATGCGACAGCGGGCTGTGGGTGTAAAGCACGGTGCGCTCGTCGTGCTTCCAGTCGCGCACCATCGCGCGGCCGTTCGCGAGCAGCGTGTTGTCCGAATGCAGCACCCCTTTCGGCGTGCCGGTGGTGCCCGACGTGAAGGCGAGGTAAATGACCTTGTCGGGATTGTCGTCTCGCGGCGATTCCGCGGCGCTCCCTTGCGCCGGAAAGTCCGCGCTTTCCGGCGGCCCCACGCAGTACACGCGCTTCATCGTCCGGAGCGCTTTCGCCGCCGCGAAGACATCGTGCTTCCCGGCGTCGGCGCCATAGCCCTGCTGCGCGAAAAGCGCGGCCGCCTGCACGCGCTCCATTAACTGAGCGATCTCCGCGACGGTGTAGTTCTGGTGCAGCGACGGATTGCAGACGTAGCCGTTGCGCGAGCACGCGAGCTGCACGATCACCGCTTCGACGCGATTGGGGAGCCACACCGCGACACGCTGTCCGCGCCGCACCCCGGCTGCGTGAAGATCGGCCGCGACCGCATCCACCCAATCGGCGAGCGCTTTCCAGGTGAGGCGGTGGCGGCTGTCGCGGAGCGCAAACGCGGCCGGGCGTCTTAGCGCGTGTTCCGCGAGCAGGGTGTAGAACGTGTCTTGGCGCCAGTAGCCTTCGGCGTAGTAGCGCCGGGCCACCTGCGGGTCGTGCAGCGTGAGTATCGTGCTCAATGTCCGAACTTGTCGGGATCGGGAGTGCGCTTGCCGCGGAAAGCTTCGCCGAGCTCTTTCGATTCGTCGGTGTCGAGATAAAGCCTGAGCAGGAGGTCGTGCGACACGCGGGAGAGCCCCGAGACGCCGCCGTGGCGCGCGACGAAAGCGCCTTTGAGCGCGGCGAGCGCGAAGGCCCCGCGCTCGGCGACGGCTTCGGCCATGCTGCGGGTCTCCGCTTCGAGCTCGCCGTCGGGAACGACTTTGTTGATGAGGCCGATCTCGAGCGCCTCGCGCGCGGAAAGCCGCGGATTGAGGAACCACATCTCTTTGGCTTTCTTCTTGCCGACGAGGTCTTCCAGGTACCACGTCCCGTAGCCCGCGTCGAAGCTCCCCATCATCGGTCCCACCTGGCGGAACACCGCGCTTTCCTTGGCGATCGTGAGGTCACACATCACCTGCAGCACCTGGCCGCCGCCCACCGCGTAGCCGTTGACCGATGCGATCACCGGTTTTTGCAGGCGCTCGATGCTCTCGTAGATCTCGAGCGTGGGCAGCATGCCGGCGTAGAGGGTGCTGTCCTCCATCCCCTCCTTGCGGCCGCCGATGCAGAAGAACTTCTCGCCCGCGCCGGTGATCACCAGCACGCGCGTTCGCGTCTCGCGGCGCATCGCGTCGATGCAGTCGCGAATGTCGTGGCACATCTGCGGAGTGAACATGTTGCCGTCGTCGGGCCGGTTCAACGTGAGCCAGCCGACGGCGCCTTCTTCGCGGTAGAGGATCGTCTCGTAGGGCATGGTTAGGGGCGGTGACGGGTGACGGGTGACGGGTGACGGGTCTCGTAAAGGGTAAGCGGTCAGATGGCCTTCGCGGATCGCAACTGCGCGAGCTTCGCATCATCGTAACCCAGCACGTCTTTCAGCACGTCGCCGGTGTGCTCGCCGAGGCGAGGCGGCGGGAGGCGATAGCTCGACGTCGTGCCGTCGACACCGATGCCGAGTCCTACCTGGGGCACTCGCCTGCCGCCGGCGCGGTCGGCATAGAAAAGCCGGCGGGCGACGAGCTCGGGGTCGCGGCTCACCTGGTCGACGCGGTTGACCGGACCCGCGGGGACTTTGGCCTCGACGAAGATTTTCAGCCACTCGTCGCGAGGCCGCGCGAGCAGGACTTTCTGGATCTCCGCCACGACTTCCGCGCGCGCCGCGCGCCGGTCCTTGTTGGTCGCGTAGCGCGCGTCCTCGCCGGTTTCCGGGCGTCCGACCGCGACCCAGAAGCGCTTCCAGATCGCGTCGTTGCCGAGGCCGAGCGTGAGCGGATCGTCCTTGGTGTCGAAAGTATGATAGACCGCGATCACGCTGTCGCGCGCGCCGCTCCTTTTCGGCACTTCGCCGGATCCCAGATACGGCAGGATGCGCGGCGCCATGAAGCGCGTCATGCTGTCGACCATCGCGATGTCGATCTTGTGCCCGCGGCCGCTGCGGCCGCGGTCGAAAAGCGCGGCGAGCGCCGCATACGCCGCGTCCATGCCCGCGATGAGATCGGCGGCCGGCGTCCCGATTTTCTGCGGCGGGCTCTCGGCTTCGCCGGTCAAGTCCATCACGCCGCTGTAGCCCTCGGCGATCAGGTCGTAGCACGGGAAATCCTTGCGCGCGCCTTCGAGCCCGAACCCGGTGAGCGAAACGAACACGACGTCGGCTTTGAGCGCGGCAAGGCTCGCGTAATCGACGCCCAGCTTCTTCTGCACCCGCTCGACGAGGTTCACGATGACCACATCTGCGGTGCGCACGAGGTCGTGCAGCACGCGCCGGCCGGCCTCCCCGGTGTAATCGAGCGCGACGCTGCGCTTGTTGCGGTTCACGCTCAAAAACCACAGCGATTCGCCGTCGAGGAAAGGCGGGCCCCAAGCGCGGCTGTCGTCGCCCGCGCCCGGACGCTCGATCTTGACCACGTCCGCGCCCATGTCGGCCAGCAGCATCGCGGCATACGGACCGGCGATCGAAGTCGTCAGGTCGACGACGCGGATACCGGAAAGCAGCGCGATCGGCGGCGCGGACGGCGGAGGGGGCAAAGCGTCGAGGGGAAGCACGGCGGGAGGCCTGATGGATTGTTTCGAGGAGCTCTCGAAAAGTAACACACGCCCGGACTCCGGGAAATCGTCAGCGACTTATACGGCCGTAACCGGTCGGGCGCCCACACCTCCGTGCCGCTTCCACCACGCCTCAGCCTGTTGCTGGGTCCAGGGGTGATCGACCGCCAGCGCCTCGAGCAGCGCGAGCACGACCACGATGTCGTGAGGACGCTCGGTGCGCTCCTTGGCGAGGCAGCGTGCCACGAGATCGTCGAAGCGCCGGGGAACCTCCGCCCCCGCCTCGGACGGCCGGGGCGCGGTCGTGTGCAGAACCTGGTAGGTGAGATCGTGCTCTTCCGCGCCATCGAAAAGCTCGCGGCCGGTCACCAGGAAATAAGCGACGGCGCCCACCGAATAGATGTCGGAGCGCGCGTCGGCGTCGGCCGCATTGCGGATGCGCTCGGGCGCCATGTAGCGCGGGGTGCCGAGCACACGCTGGTACTGCGTGAGGTCGCGCGATTGCCCGCGGTCGGGGTCCTTGACGAGGCCGAAGTCGAGGATCTTCACGACGTCGTATTCGCCGCCGCGGCGGCACAGCATGATGTTGTGCGGCTTCACGTCGCGGTGCACGAGCGAGCGGCCGTGCGCGACGCGCAGCGCCGCGCAGATCTGCTTCAGCACGTGGAGCGCGCGCGCGATCGGCATCGCGCC
>CAZULX010000346.1:0-3571 GCA_964621335.1 uncultured Streptomycetaceae bacterium | reverse complement strand
CCCTTGCGGAAGCCGAACTTGAGTATCCGCAGGTAGCCGCCATTGCGGGCCGCGTAACGGGGACCGAGCTCGTCGAAGAGCTTGACCACCATGTCGCGATCGCGAAGGCGGTCGAACGCGAGACGGCGGTTCGCGAGCGACGGCGCCTTGCCGAGCGTGATGATCGGCTCGACGACGCGCCGCAGCTCCTTCGCTTTCGGCAGCGTGGTCTTGATGATCTCGTGCTTCAGGAGCGAGCACGTCATGTTCCGCAGCATCGCAAGCCGATGGCTGCTCGTGCGGTTGAGTTTACGTAAGCCGTGACGATGTCGCATTGCAGTTCCTTATACTTTCTCGAGCCCCGCGGGCGGCCAGTTCTCGAGCTTCATGCCCAGCGTAAGGCCGCGCGAAGCAAGCACTTCCTTAATCTCGTTCAGCGACTTACGGCCCAGATTCGGCGTCTTCAGGAGCTCGGTCTCGGTGCGCTGTATGAGGTCGCCGATGTAGTAGATGTTCTCGGCCTTGAGGCAGTTCGCCGAGCGCACCGTGAGTTCGAGGTCGTCGACCGGACGCAGCAGCACCGGATCGATCTGCGTCGCCTTCTTCTCTTCGATGAGGGCGGGCATGCCTTTCAGGTCGGCGAACACCGAGAGCTGCTCGACCAGGATGCGGGCGGCATAGCGTACCGCTTCCTCGGGCTCGATCGCCCCGTTCGTCTCGATGTCCATGATGAGCTTGTCGAGATCGGTGCGCTGCTCGACGCGCGCCGATTCGACCGAATAGCTCACGCGCCGCACCGGGCTGAACGACGCGTCGAGCATGACGCTGCCGACGCTGCGGGCTTCGTCACCGGTCTTGAGGCTGGTGGCGGCGATGTAGCCCCGGCCCTGCTCGACCTTGATCTGCATGTCGAGCTTGCCGCCTGCCGCGAGATGCGCGATGACGTGGTCGGGATTTACGATCTCGACGTCGTGCTGCTGCTCGATGTCGCCCGCGGTGACGACGCCTTCACCCGACTTCTTGAGCGTGAGTGTCGCCTCGTCGCGGCCATGCATCTTCAGGACGACGCCTTTGAGGTTCAACAGGATGTCGACGACGTCTTCCTGCACGCCGTCTATCGTGGAGTATTCGTGCAGGACGCCCGCTATCTTCACTTCGGTCGCGGAAAAGCCGGGCATCGAGGAGAGGAGGGTGCGCCGCAGCGCGTTACCCAGCGTGTGGCCGTATCCGCGCTCGAACGGCTCCATCGTGAGCCGCGCGTGGAAAGGCGAGATGTTCTGCACATCGATGATGCGGGGCTTCAGAAAGGCGCTGCTGGCCATAGGTTCGGTACCTCTCGACAGATTGCTGGAGTACAGCTCGACGTTACTTGGAGTAAAGCTCAACGACTAGCGACTCATTGATGGTGGACGGCAGTTGCGAGCGCTCCGGCCGCGCCTTGAACGTGCCTTTGAGGGCGGCGGCATCGACTTCGACCCACTCGGGATAGCCGCGCGATGCGACGGCTTCGGCTGCGGCCTTGATGCGAAGCTGCGCCTTGGCACCTTGCGCGACTTCGACGACGTCTCCGGGACGGACCTGATACGACGGGATGTTCACGCGCCTGCCGTTCACGAGGATGCCGTTGTGACGGACGATCTGGCGCGCTTCGGTGCGTGAGCCGCCGAAGCCCATGCGATAGCACACGCTGTCGAGCCGTCCTTCGAGGATCTGCAGCAGCGCCTCGCCGGTGACGCCCTTGCTCGCCGCCGCCTGGAAATAATTCAGGCGAAACTGCTTCTCGAGGATGCCGTAGGTACGCCGTACTTTCTGCTTCTCGCGCAACTGCACACCGTACCCGGACAGCCGGGTGTTCTTCTGGCCGTGCTGGCCCGGCGGATAGTTGCGGCGCTCGATCGCGCACTTGTCGGTGAAGCACTTCTCGGCCTTGAGAAAGAGCTTCTCGCCTTCACGCCGGCATTGACGGCAGCTCGGGTCCAAATTCCTGGCCACTAGTCGTCTCCTTTAGATCCGGCGCTTCTTGGGCGGCCGGCAGCCGTTGTGCGGCACCGGTGTCACGTCCGAGATGCTGGTGATCTTGAATCCCACGGCATTCAGCGCGCGCACCGCCGATTCGCGGCCGGGCCCCGGGCCCTTGATGCGCACTTCGATATTCTTCACGCCGGACTCGGCCGCGAGACGGCCCGCCTGCTCGGCCGCGACCTGCGCTGCGAAGGGCGTCGATTTGCGCGAGCCCTTGAAGCCGTTGCTGCCGCACGTCGCCCATGCGAGGGCGTTGCCCTGCCGGTCCGTGATCGTCACAATTGTGTTGTTGAAGGATGCGTGCACGTGGGCGATGCCTTCCGCCACGTTCTTCCTGACCTTCTTGCGCACCCGGGTGCTTGCTTTAGCCATATAGTGTTCAGTCCTAGAGTGAGCCTACGTCGCGCCCGCGCGCACGATCTTGACCGCCGCCTTGCGCGGACCTTTGCGCGTGCGCGCGTTGGTGCGGGTGCGCTGGCCGCGGACCGGAAGACCGGCGCGATGGCGTTTTCCACGCCACGTGCCGAGGTCCATCAGGCGCTTGATGTTCATCGATACTTCGCGGCGAAGATCACCTTCGATCGCGAACTTGCCCACCTGTTCCCGCAGGCGGTCCATCTCGCTGTCGGACAGGTCCTTGACCTTCGTCGTACTGGCGATGCCCGCCGCCGAACAGATCGTGCGCGCGCGGCTGCGGCCCACGCCGAAAATCACCGTGAGGGCGATCTCCGCGTGCTGCTGGTTGGGAATGTTGACGCCACCTATACGGGCCATGCTTAACCCCTCTTAGTACCTGTCCGTGCCGATCTCACGCGCGAAACAGAAAACCGGTAAGTTTATCGCGTAAGCACTTAATTTTCAATATGTTCCTGGTGGCGCCCGCCGCATAAGCACGCCGTCGTGCCCGGCGGCGCGAAGCGCCGAAGGGGCGGCGCAGCTCTTTCACCCCTGCCGCTGCTTGTGGCGCGGGTCTTTGCTGCAGATCACGCGCACCACGCCCTTGCGCTTGATGATCTTGCAGTTGCGGCAGATCCGCTTCACCGATGCGAGCACTTTCATGACTGCTCCTTTTCGCTTCCATCACTTCGCGCGGAAGACGATGCGCCCGCGCGTCAAATCGTAGGGAGTGAGCTCCACCGTGACCTTGTCTCCCGGGAGAATGCGGATGTAATGCATGCGCATCTTCCCGGAAATGTGTCCCAGCACGATATGGCCGTTTTCGAGCTTCACCCTGAATGTCGCGTTCGGCAGGGTCTCCACGATCTCCCCCTGCATCTGTATGGTTTCTTCTTTTGACATTACCGTGTCGGGAAGACGCCACCTTTGAAGTTCGCCTTCTTGAGCAGGCCCTCGTACTGGTGCGACATCACGTACGCCTGCACCTGGGCCATGAAGTCCATGGTGACGATGACGATGATCAAGAGGCTGGTGCCGCCGAAGTAGAAAGGCACGTTCTTCCAGACGATCAGGAGCTCGGGCAGCAGGCACACCAGCGTCACGTAAACCGCGCCGGTCAGCGTGAGCCGCATCATGATCCTCTCGATGTAGCGCGCCGTCTGGTCTCCCGGAC
>CAZULX010000345.1:0-3501 GCA_964621335.1 uncultured Streptomycetaceae bacterium | reverse complement strand
GTCGAAATGGTCGGCCAGCCAGCGCTCGGCGGTCGCCATGCCGAGCTCGTGCAGGTGGGTGAGGAAGCGCCAGTCCGCATTGAACTTGCTCGAAGTACCGAGCCCGCTCATCGCCTCCTCGGCCTGGATCACGTGGAAATTGACGCGTGCGTAGCCGCTGCCCTCGGCCTGCCCCTCGTCGAGGAGCCGCGACACGGTGCTGATTCCGCTCATCTCGCGCATCAGCGAGGAATTGAAGCTGATCTCGTTCAGGCGGTTGAGGATCTCGCGCGCAGTGTTGGGCACCTGCGTACGATTCATCGGATTGACCTGGACGATGATCACGTCCTTGCTCACGCACTCGGTGACGAGCGGCGTGATCGCCGGGTTGGCCATGTAGCCCCCGTCCCAGTAGCTCTCGCCGTTGATCACGACCGCGCGGAACAGGATCGGCAGGCATGCCGAGGCGAGCAGGCTGTCGACGGTGATCTCGGGCGTGCGGAAGACCTTGAGCTTGCAGGTTCGTACGTTGGTCGCGGCGACGAACAGCTTGATCTCGGGGCGCCGGCGCAAGCCGTCGAAGTCGACGAGCTCGTTGAGTATGTCGCGCAACGGGTGGAGGTCGAGCGGGTTGAGCTGATACGGCGAGAACATCCGCGTCGCCGCATCCAGCAACTGGTAGCCGAGCGTATCGTCCATGTTCCAGGAGCTGCGCATCGGCGACATTGCACTGCTCATCGCCGTCGATACGAGCGCGCCCTCGCTCACGCGGCTCCAGAAAGTGCGCAGCGCGGATACCGCCTGCGCCCGGCGGCCGCGAACGAACCCATCGGTGAACACCACGGCGTTCATCGCCCCGGCGCTCGTGCCGCTGAGGCCGTCGATGAAGAGGCGCCCGTCGCCGATCAGGCGCTCGAGGACGCCCCAGGTGAAAGCGCCGTGGGCGCCACCGCCCTGCAACGCGAGGTTTATACGCTTGCGGCCCTTGTGATGCCGTGCGTCTGTCTCCATAGACTCCTCCGAAGGCGCTCAGCCCTTGTACACCACCGGCGCCAGCGTTTTCTGATCGATGAGGACGTCGATCACCGCAGGTTTCCCGCTGTCGAACGCGCGCTGAATGGCGCCTTCGAGGTCGCCCGGATGCTTCACCTGCTCGCCGTGCGCCCCGAACACCCGCGCCAGCGCCCCGAAATCGGGGTTGTTGTAATCGACCGCGTAGAAGCGCCCGCCGTAGTGCTCGTTCTGGAACGCGCGCTCGTTGCCCAGTCCCTGGTCGTTGAAGACGACGTAGACCACGGGAATGTTCTCGCGCACCGCGGTCTCGAGCTCGCCGATGTTGCACATCGCACCCATGTCGCCCGACGCGCACAGCACCGGCCGCTCGGGCTGCGCGAGCTTGGCGCCGAGCGCGATCGGGAACGAGCCGCCCACCGAAGCCCAGTCGTCGATGCACATGAAAGTGCCGGGCTCGTAGCTCTTGAAGTAGGTGCGCACGTGCTTGCCGCCGTTACCCGCGTCGACGACGAGGATGCCGTCTTTCGGCAACACTTTGCGGATCGCGTGGGCGACGAACTGCGACTGTATCGGCTCGGCATCGGGCCGGAGCTCCGCCTGCTGCTCCGCTTCGCACTCCGCCCTGGCTTTGGAGACATCGACCCAGGCTTTTCGCAGCCCGGCTTTCGCTGCGCGCTCGGAGAGGCCGGTGATGAAGCTCATCGTCGAGCCCGTCACCCCGAGCGTCACCGGAAAGACGATGCCGATCTGGCCCGGCGCGGCGGTGTGATGCACGAGCTTCGCCTGCTCGCTGATGATTCCGTATTTGAACATCGTCGAGAAAACGTCGATGTGCGCACCGATCGCGATGACGAGGTCGGCTTTGGGCACCGTGCGATTCGCACTGGTGAACCCGTTGCGGCCGAGCGGGCCCAGCGCGAGCGCATGCGTGGTCGGGAAAGCGTCGGGCGAATACTGGAGCGCCGCCACCGGGATGCCGGTGCGCTCCGCAAGCTCGGCCATCGCGTTCGTCGCGGACTCGCTGATCAAACCGCGGCCGACGAGGAACACGGGGCGCTCGGCGCGCGAGAGCAGCGCGTGGACTTCATCGAGCTGCTCCCCGGTGCACGACGGCAAGACGGTGTTGCGATAGCGCGCAGGCTCGATGGGCTCGGGCGCGACGTGCTCGAGCAGGATCTCGCTCGCCGCGTCGATGTGCGTGGGGCCTTGCGGCTCGGTCAGCGCGACGCGAAAAGCCTTGCGCACGAACTCCTGCACTTTTTCCGGGGTGGGTATCGTCTGCGCCCACTTGGTGATCGGACGCATGAAAGTCGTCTGATCGATGTCCTGCGTGGCGTCGCGATCGCGCATCGAGCTTTCCTGCACGCCGCAGATGCTGATGACCGGCACCTGGCCTTTGAACGCCGCGGCGATCCCCGTCGCGAGATTGGTGAGTCCGGGACCTTCGGTGGCGGTGACGACTGCGGGCTGACGCCGCGCGCGCGCGAAACCGTATGCCATGAACGCCGCGCCCTGCTCGTGGCGCGTCAAGATGAAGCGGATCTGCTTTGTATCGCGCAGCGCGTCGAGGATCGCGAGGTTCTGCGTTCCGGGGATGCCGAAAACGTGGTCGATGCCTTCGCGCAGCAGCGCGTCCACCAGCGCACGCGCGCCCGTCGTCGTAGTCATCGCCTGGTGTTCCTTGGGATTCATGGGACGCTCCTCAGTGAAAATGCCGATTGCGGGAGTGTAATGCAGCGCGGGCGCACGCCGAGGCCCTAGAATGCGGCCATGGTCTCCATCCTCACCCTTTTCGAAACGCGCGCGCTCGGCGTGCTCCTGGAAAAGGAGCGCACCGTCCCCGACACCTATCCTCTCACGCTGAACGCGCTCGTCTCCGGCTGCAACCAGAAGACGAGCCGCGATCCCATCATCAATGCGACCGCGAGCGAAGTGCAGGCGGCGCTTGACAGCCTGCGCTCGATGTCGCTCGTGATCGAGTCGAGCGGCGGCCGCGCGCAGCGCTACAGCCACAACTTCGAGCGCGTGCTGCAGGTGCCGAAGCAGGCGAGCGCGCTCCTCGCGATCCTCATGCTGCGCGGTCCGCAGACGGCCGGCGAGCTGCGGATCAACAGCGAACGGCTGCACCCGTTCGCGGACATTTCCTCGGTCGAGGCGTTCCTTCAGGAGCTCGCGGAAAGGCCGGCTGGAGCGCTGGTTGTCGAGCTTCCGCGCCAACCCGGCTCGCGCGAGAACCGGTGGGTGCACCTCCTGTCCGGCGCAACCGACGTCCCGGCGCAGGGCGCGGCCGCGCCCGTCCCGCCGCCGGCGGTCGATGCGGGTCTTTCCGAATTCGCGGCCCTCAAGGCGACCGTCGCGCGGCTGGAAAGCGAATTGAACGAGCTGAAAGCGGTCGTTGCGGGAATCCGCGCCGATCGCGGGACCCGCGAGTAGCTGCCGGGAATCAGGACACCACAGGGGGCAACATGGCGGTACTCTCGGAAGAGCAGGCTCGCGACTACATGCGAG
>CAZULX010000344.1:0-3555 GCA_964621335.1 uncultured Streptomycetaceae bacterium | reverse complement strand
GGCGGCGACGACGACGCGGCCGCATGGCTCGACTCTCTTTACACGGACAAGGCGCTCCTCGCGTTCGCAAAGGAGGTGGACGCGCCGCTGCGCGAGATCGACCGCTGCTGGCGCGAGAGCTGGACGTATTTCCTGGAGCTGTGGAGCGAAGCGCGCAGCGGCGAGCAGGCGTGGCGCAGGAAGCCGCGCGCGGTGGCGGGATTCGCGGCGGCGGAAGTGGTGAGCTACGACGACGTGATGTACGGCGCGCAGCAGCGCCTCGCGCCGCCTTCGCAGAGCCTCGTCAACGCGTCGCTCCTGCTGGCGCAGGCCGACGCGGATTATGTCGCCGCGTTACGCGCGGAGATCGTGGGCGCGCTCGGGGAAATCACCGGCTACTGCGACTGGTTCGAGGCGTTGTGGGAGAAAGCGCAGCGCGACGCGGTCGGCGTCCTCGTCATGCACCGGCTGGTGAAGCACGCGCGCGAAGATGCCGCGCTGGAAAGACGACGTGCCGGGGTGTCGGAGGAAGCGCGCTCGCGCATCATCGCCGAAGCGCGCGCGGAAGTGCGCGAACGGCTGGACGACGTCCTCGGCCTCGCCCCCGACGACCGTCCCGACAGCAACCGCGACAGCGCGTCTCACCTGCTCGACGCCCTCGAGCCTTTGCAGCGCGCGTGCGAGCGCGCCGCGAGCCTCGCTTACCCGGAACCGGACTGCGAAGAGCTGCGGCAGCAGGCGGAGAAGCTCTCGTCGACCGCGATCATGCTTCAGCGCGCGCTCACCCGTTACGAGCAGGTTCGCGACACCAACTCGATCTTTCTGCGCGGCGAGCGCCTGCTGATCGGCGCGGTCGTCATCCTGGTTGTGATCGCGATCCGCTTGCCGTGGCTCGGGCTCGCGGTGATCGCCGCGGCGGCGATCTGGATCGTCTACCGGCTCAACTTAAGCTCACGCATGGCGAGCGACGCCGCGGCGCGGCTGCGCCTGCTACGGCTGCACGGAAAAGCATTCACACGAGAGACCGGGGAAGCGAGTTGAGATGAGCGCACGAATGAAGGCAAAACGCGCCGCAATCGCGATCGTCCTGCTGGCGCTCAGCGGTCTCGCTTCCGCGCAGGACGTCGTATTCGCATCGACGGAGGACTCGCGGCGCATTCTTTCGACATCCGACGCCTATTCGAAGACGATGAGCGCGTTCGACCGGTCGGTCCGGCTGAAAACCGGGCGCGACGTGACCGAAAGCGAATTCCTGGAATTCGCCTCGCGCGCGGCGCTGGAATGGACCCCCCACGAGCGGCAGGTGGTCGAGGCTCAACTCAAGCCCGTCATGGCGAGCGTGAAACGCCTCGCGCTGCCGCTCCCCGGGCGCATCTATCTGGTCAAGACGAGCGGCGCCGAAGACGCGAACGCCGCTTACACCCGCCAGAACGCGATCGTGCTGCCGGCGAGCAAGATGAAGCTTCCGGATGCGGCGCTCCGCCACCTCGTCGCGCACGAGCTCTTTCACGTCTCCACGCGGGCGTATCCGGCGCTGGCCGAGAGCCTGTACGAGGCAATAGGCTTCCACCGCTGCGACGTCGAGCTGCCTCGCGCGCTCAAAGCGCGCCGCATCACCAATCCCGACGCGCCGCAGGACCGGCATTGCATACGCGTCGGTATCGGCGACGAGCCGGTGTGGGCGCTGCCGGTGCTGCTTTCGACTGCGTCCCGGGAAGAGATCGCCCGCGGCGGTACTTTTCTGGATTACGTGACGGTGGCGCTGCTGCTCGTGGACAGGAATCCGGACTCCACTGCGGCGAAGCCGCGCACCGACGGCAAGAGGCTCCGCATCGTCGGCGTCCAGGACGTCTCCGGCTTCTTCGAGCAGATCGGCCACAACACGAGCTACATCATCCACCCCGAGGAGATCGTGGCGGACAACTTCGCGGTGCTGGCGGCGGGCGGGCGTGAAGTGCGATCTCCCGAAATCCTCGCGCGCATCGAGAAGATCATCTCGAGCTTCGGCGCCAGGGCGCAGCCGCCGCGCTGACCGAAGCGCGCCTACCACTCGTACTTGTAGCCCACGCCGTACACCGAATGCACGATCTCGCGGTCGGGGAGGACGGCGCCGATCTTTTTCCTGATTTTCTTCACGTGGCTGTCGACGGTGCGGTCGGACACGACGCGCTGGTCGCGATACATCATGTCCATCAGCTGCTCGCGCGTGTAGATGCGGCCGGGGTGCGAGACCAGCACCTTGAGCAATTCGAACTCGACCGCGGTCAGGCCGAGGTCCTTGCCGGAGACCGTCGCCTTGTAGCCGGCGTCGTCGAGCTCGAGCCCGCTCTCGTTGGGGGCGTCGCCGCGCTTCACCCGCCGCAGCACCGCTTTCACGCGCGCCACGACTTCGCGCGGGCTGAACGGCTTGCAGATGTAATCGTCCGCGCCGAGCTCGAGCCCGAGCAGCCGGTCGATCTCGTCGACGCGCGCGGTCACCATGATGATGGAGAGCTGCGCGCCGGATGCGCGCAGCGCCTTGCACACTTCCAGCCCGTTCTTGCCGGGGAGCATCAAGTCGAGCAGGATCAGGTCCGCCCCGTGCGCGCGCACCCAGTCCTCGACTTCGTCGCCGCGATGCAGGACCGAGACCTCGAAACCTTCCTGGACGAGGTAGTCACGGAGCAGCCCCGCGAGCTTCTGCTCGTCTTCGACGACGAGTATGCGGTCAGCCATGGCCGTTCAATCCCTTGTAGAGAGGCAGCGCGACCTCGATCGTAAGGCCGCCGAGCGCGCTCGCGCGTGCGGTGAGCGTACCACCGTGGCCTTCGACGATGGCCGAGGCGATCGCAAGTCCCAGGCCCGAGCCCCCGCTCGCGCGGTTACGCGAGCCTTCGACGCGGTAGAGGCGTTCGGTCAGGCGCGCGAGCTCTTCCGCGGCGACCCCGGGCGCGCTGTCCTGCCACTCGACCCGCACCCGATCGGCGTCGCGACGCATGGAAATCGCGATCCTTCCCGGCGCATCGGTGTAGCGCAGGCTGTTCTGCAGCAGGTTCGCGAACACCTGCGAAAGCCGCGACGCATCGGCCAGCACCAGGGCGTCCTCGGTGAGCCGCGTCTCGAGCGTAAATCCCCGCTCTTCGATCGCGCGGCGCTGCGGGTCCAGCACGTCCTCGACCACTTCGGCGAGCGCCGTCGGCTCCTTGTGATAGCTCAACGCGCCGAGGTCCGACATCGAAAGGGTGTGCAGGTCCTCGACCAGGCGCGCGAGCCGCGCCGCTTCGCTTGCGAGCGATGCGATCGACGTCTGGTCGAGCGGGCGCACACCGTCCTGCAAGGATTCGATTTCCGCGCGCAGCACCGACAGCGGCGTTCGCAGCTCGTGCGCGATGTCGGCGATCCACTTCTGGCGCGCGGCGCGCGCGGCCGCGAGCGTCTCGGCGAGCGCATTGAAGTCGCGCGCGAGCTGCGAGAGCTCGTCGTGGCCCTGCGGATTGAGGCGCACCTGGTAATCGCCCTGCATGAGCGAGTTGGCGCCGCGGGCGAGCACGCGGATGCGGCGCGTCAACCAGTGCGCGAGGCCGGCGCCGAGCAACA
>CAZULX010000343.1:0-13068 GCA_964621335.1 uncultured Streptomycetaceae bacterium | reverse complement strand
TTCGACGATGTTTAGTGTCGAGTGTTTAATGATAAGCCCGGACTGTTTCTGCGCTGAACATTAAACACTAAACATTAATCACTAAAAATCTATGCTAGAGATCTCGACGACGGCGCTGGTAGCGGCGCTGTTCGTGCTACTGATCGCCTCCGCGTTCTTCTCGATTTCCGAGACCAGCATGATGGCGCTCAACCGCTACCGCCTGCGCCACCTCGTTCAGAGCCGCAATCGCGGAGCGCGCCTCGCCTCCGACCTCCTCGCGAAAACGGACAAGTTTTTCGGTGTGGTCCTGCTCGGAAACAACGTGATCAACGCCGCCTCGGCGCTGCTCGTGGGCGAGATCGTGCGCCGCCACGTCGGGGACAGCGAGGTCGGTCTGCTGATCGCCACCGGCGCAGCCGCCTTTGCGATCCTGGTCTTCAGCGAGATCACGCCGAAAGTGGTGGGCGCCGCCTATCCGGAGAGGATCGCGCTTCCGGCGAGCTACGTCCTCACCCCGCTCCTCAAGCTCACCCAGCCTTTCGTCTGGTTCGTGAATCTGTTCGTGCAGGCGCTGCTGTGGGTGATGAGGCTCAAAACCTCGGCCGGCGCGGTCGAGCACGCGCTGTCCGTCGACGAGCTGCGCACACTCGTGCTGGAGACCGGTTACCTGCCGAAGAAACACCAGAGCATCCTGGTGAACCTCTTCGACCTCCAGGCCGTCACGGTGGACGACGTGATGGTGCCGCGCAACCAGATCGAGACCATCGATCTCGCGGCCTCGATCGAGGAGATCGCGCAGCAGGTCTCGACGGCTTATCACCGGCGGCTGCTCGCCTACACCGGAGAACCGGACGAGATCGCCGGCCTTCTGCGTGCGCGCCACGTACTCAATCTCGTGCAGCAGGGGGCGCTTACGCACGAGCGCCTCGGGAAATTCGTGCGTGAGCCGTATTTCGTGCCTTCGGGCACGCCGCTCTTCTCCCAACTGCAGAATTTCCAGGAGCACCAGGACCGCATCGCCCTCGTCGTCGACGAGTACGGGGAGTTGAAAGGCCTTGTCACCCTCGAGGACATCCTCGAGGAGATCATCGGCGAGTTCACGACGAGCTCGCCGCTGCGCACCGGCGGCTACTTTCTGCAGTCCGACGGCAGCTATCTCGTCGAAGGCGGCACGCTGCTCCGCGAACTGAACCGCAAGCTCGGCTTCAGCTTCCCGCTCGACGGGCCCAAAACGGTGAACGGGCTCGTGCTCGAGCAGTTGCAGGAGATTCCGGAGCCCAGCACGAGCGTGATGATCGCCGGCCACCCGATCGAGATCGTGCAAACGCAGGACCGCGTGGTGAAGGCGGTGCGGATCTTTCCGGCGCGCGTCGCGCAGAATGCGGAGCACGAAGGGTAAATGCGGACGGTAGTCGCTTTACAAAGCGGCTGGCAGCGTGCATCATCGACTGAGCAAGTTACTCTAACCTATTGGTTAATTGAAGCAAACAGGGGACGACTGATGGCAACTGCAGCTGCCGCAGCCAGAAAAAAAGCCGAGATCAAGGATTTCAACTTCACGTGGGTCGGCCAAGACCGCGGCGGCAAGACCATGCGCGGCGAGATGCGCGCCACCGGTGAAGCCCAGGTCAACGCCCTCCTGCGGCGGCAGGGCATCAAGGTCGTCGAGATCAAGCGTCAGAAACGCGGCCGCGGCGGGAAAGTCACCGAAAAGGACATCACCCTTTTCACGCGTCAGCTCGCGACGATGCTGAAATCCGGCGTGCCGCTCCTGCAGGCTTTCGACATCGTCGCGAAAGGCCACGACAATCCGGCAGTGGCGAAGCTGATCTACGACGTGCGCTCCGAAGTCGAGACGGGCTCGAGCCTGAAGCAGGCTTTCGAGAAGCACCCGCTCTACTTCGAGGCGCTGTACTGCAACCTCATCGGCGCGGGCGAAGCGGCCGGTATTCTGGATACGGTGCTCGAGCGCCTCGCGTCGTACAAGGAAAAGATCCTCGCGATCAAGAGCAAGATCAAATCGGCGATGTTCTATCCGCTGTCGATCGTTGTCGTCGCGTTCGTCATCACGGCGGTCATCATGATTTTCGTGATACCGGCGTTCAAACAGGTGTTCGCCAATTTCGGCGCGGACCTGCCGGCCCTCACACTGCTCGTGATCGCCATCTCGGATTTCTTCGTGGAGTGGTGGTGGGCGATTTTCGGCGCGGTCGGGGGCGGCATCTGGTTTTTCTTCTACACCTGGAAGCGATCGGAGAAGATGCAGATCGTGATGGACCGCGTGCTGCTGCGCGTCCCGGTGTTCGGCGATCTGGTGAAAAAGTCCGCGATCGCCAGATGGACGCGCACACTCTCCACGACCTTCGCCGCGGGCGTGCCGCTGGTGGAAGCGCTGGATTCGGTCGCCGGCGCCGCCGGCAATCACGTCTACTACGTGGCCACCAAGCGCATCCAGGGCGAGGTGGCCACCGGCTCGAGCCTGAATTCCGCGATGCAGGGCACCGACGTCTTTCCGAACATGGTGATACAGATGGTCGCCATCGGCGAGGAGGCGGGCTCGCTCGACACCATGCTCGCCAAGGTCGCCGATTACTTCGAGCAGGAAGTCGACGATGCGGTGGAAGCGCTGTCGAGCCTGATGGAGCCGATGATCATGGTCGTGCTGGGAACGCTGATCGGCGGGCTCGTCATCGCCATGTATCTGCCGATCTTCAAGCTCGGCGCGGTCGTCTGAGCGCGTAACGGACCGTATCGCGATGAAACGCCCTTAGCAGCGCGGCATGTCGGTCATAGCGCTGCTCGAGTCGACGCCCTGGCTTTACATCACCACGTGCGTGCTGCTGGGGCTGTGCGTCGGCAGCTTCCTGAACGTGGTGATCCACCGCCTGCCGAAGATCATGGAAACGCGCTGGCGGGCGGAGTGCGCGGAGCTGAACGGCGAGGAGCCGCCGAAAGCCGAGCGCTACAACCTCGTCTCGCCCCGCTCGCGCTGCCCGTCGTGCGGTCATGCCATCACGGTCCTGGAGAACATCCCCCTCCTGAGCTATCTCGCGCTCGCCGGGAAGTGCTCGGCGTGCCGCGCGCGCATCTCGCCGCGGTATCCGGTCGTCGAAGCGCTGACCGGAGCGCTGACGGGGTACATCGCCTGGCACTTCGGATTCACCTTCGCCGCCGCGGCCGCCATGTATTTCACGTGGACGATGATCGCGCTCGCCTTCATCGATCTCGACACCTTCTACCTTCCCGACGACCTCACGCTGCCGCTGGTCTGGGCGGGCCTCATATTCAGCCTCGCCGGCGGCTACACCGATCTCGATTCCGCGGTCATCGGCGCGTGCGGCGGCTATCTCTGCCTGTGGCTCGTGTTCTGGGTCTTCAAGATCGTCACCGGCAAGGAGGGCATGGGCTATGGGGACTTCAAGCTCCTCGCGGCGATCGGCGCCTGGCTCGGCTGGAAAATGCTGCCGCTCGTGATACTGCTCTCGTCGTTCGCCGGCGCGATCGTGGGAGTCGCCCTCATCATCCTCGCGCGGCGTGGACGCAACGTGCCGATACCGTTCGGGCCCTATCTCGCTATCGCCGGGCTCGTGGCGCTGTTCCACGGAGACGCGTTGACGCGCCGCTACCTCGACCTTTTCTGAGAGCAATGACGCTCGTTGCTCTTCCCTCATTCCCGACCCTTCTCCTGGGAGGAGAAGGGAGGTTCGACCTGCGACGACGCTACTGCGCCGCGCACCGGCTCCGGCAATGCCCTATTGCGTCGGCCTGACCGGCGGCATCGGCTGCGGAAAGTCGGCCGCCGCCGATATGTTCGCGGCGCTCGGCGCGCACGTGGTGGACACCGACGCGATCTCGCACGAGCTCACCGCTCCCGGCGGTGCCGCCATGAGCGCGATCGGCCTTGAGTTCGGTCCCGACTTCGTGCGCGACGACGGCGGGCTAGACCGCGCCCGCATGCGCGGCCTCGTCTTCTCCGACGCCACCGCGAAAAGCCGGCTGGAAGCGATATTGCACCCCCTGATCCGCGCCCGCGTGCGCGACGCGGTCCAGGCATCGACCGGCGCATACGTGTTGCTGGTCGTTCCGCTGCTGCTGGAAACAGGCAGCTATCGCGACGCGATACACCGCGTGCTCGTCGTGGACTGCCCCGAGCCGCTGCAAATCGAGCGCACGATGGCACGCAGCCGCCTCACCGAAGACGAAGTCCGGCGCATCATGGCCACTCAGGTCGCGCGCGAGCGTCGCTTGCGCGAAGCCGACGACGTGCTCGCCAATGACGCTGACATTGAAACGCTGCGAGCCAACGTCGAAGCGCTGCACGCTCAGTACCTCGCGGCGGCGCGAGCGGTGCGCGGTCCCTCTTAAATCCTTTATTTTTGCCCGCTTTTGGTGAATACTTGCCGGGAATCGCAACCGCCCCGGGACATGGACAGGCACTCAGTGATCAGTTATGAGTATCCGCTGAGCGAGCGCATCCGCACCCTGCTGCGTCTCGAGGACCTGTACGAGCGCCTCGATTACTTTCTCGACAAGCATGAAGGGCTGCAGCACCACGTCGCGCTGCTGCTCATCTTCGAAATCTACGAAGTCGCCAGCCGCGCCGACCTGAAGTCCGACCTCCTGCAGGAGCTCGAGCGCCAGAAGCAATCGCTCGATGCGCTCCGCGGCAACCCCGAGATCTCCGAGGACGCGCTGGAGAACGTGCTGCGCCAGATCGACCATGCCGCCTCGCGCCTGTATCAGACGTCGGGAAAAATCGGACAGGAGCTGCGCGAGAACGAGTGGCTGATGAGCATCAAGCAGCGCACCAACATTCCGGGCGGGATCTGCGAGTTCGACCTGCCGTCCTACCACTACTGGCTCCACCTCCCGGCCGATCAGCAGCGCCACGACCTCGACGCGTGGCTCGCGCCGTTCCTGCCGATGCGTGACGCGATCGACATCGTACTGCGGCTTTTGCGCGCCAGCGGCAAGAGCTCGCTCCAGGTGGCGAACCAGGGCATGTACCAGCAGATGATGACCGGGCGCGTGGCTCAGATGGTAACGGTCGGCCTCGCGCGCGGCTATCAGTGCGTGCCCGAGATCAGCGCCAACAAATACGCCCTCAACATCCGCTTCACCACGCAGGAAGGCATGCAGCGGCCGCGCGCCGCCGACACCGATGTCGAGTTCGAACTCACCTTCTGCAACCTCTAAGAAGACCGTCGTCGCCTGCCCGCAGTGTGGCGCAAATGTCGTATGGGAAGCGGCGAGCCGCTACCGCCCGTTCTGCTCCGATCGCTGCAGGATGATCGACCTCGGCGCGTGGGCCACCGAGTCGTATCGCGTGCCCGTCGAGGACGACAACGACGCGCCCGGCGAGGATGCCGGCGGCGCGTGGAATCCCAACTGATCCCCCGACGAGAGCCATAACTCGCGTCACTTCCAGGCGCCCCTGATCGCCGCGATGCCGTGCGCGCCCGCGGCCCACGCCGGGTGCAGGTCGGCCGTGCCCAAGCCCCCGATCGCATAGACCGGCAGCGGGTAATCGGCAATCAGCTCCGAGAAGCGTTCCCACCCCAGCGTGCGCGCGCCGGGATGGCTTTCCGTCTGTGCCACCGGGCCCACGACGACGAAGTCCAGACCCAGCGCCGCGGCGTGCGCGAGCTCGCGCGCGTCGTGACACGAAGCGCCGACGAGCCCGCAATCGGGACGCGTCGCAGCCGCCATGAGGCGCGCGGCAGTGAGATGCACACCGTCGGCGCCCGAACGCGCCGCCAGCGCCGGGTCGGCGTTGACGAGCACTTTCGCGTGGTGGTTTCGCGCGAGCGCGCCCGCGCGCGAGACGAGAGCGCAAAGCGCGTCGTCATCGAGTGCTTTCTCGCGCACCTGTATCAGACGCAGGCCGCTCGCGAGCGCGCTCTCCAGCCGCTTCAGAAAAGCATCCGCACCGACGTCCGTAGCGTTGCTGATGCCGTACAGGGCCGGCAGCGCAAGCGCGCGCAGGATGGGACCGTTCGCCGGCAGCAGAGGCGCCGCGGTGAGCCGCTCGATGCGCTGCCACGCAAAAGCCTGCTGCTCTTTTCCGTGCAGCGCTCCCGACCAGCGGGTGACGCGATAGAAGCGCAGGCGCACCGCCGCGTGCTCGTAGTCGTAGTCGCGCGTGATCCAGGGATACCCCTGCTCGACCTCGATGCCGAGCTCTTCGTGCAGCTCGCGGGCCAGCGCGGCCGCGGCCGCTTCGCCGGTTTCGATCTTGCCGCCGGGAAATTCCCAGTAGCCCGCGTAGACCTTGCCTTCGGGACGCTGCGCCAGCAGGAAACCGCCGTCGGGGCGCTGCAGCACCGCCGCCACGACTTCGATCCGCCGCCTCGCGGCGGTCTGTGGTGCGGCCGAGTGACGCAGCCCGTCGCCGGCGCCGCCGTTACCCGTCACCCATCACCCGTCACGAGTCACGGTTTTCCTGAGCTTCTGCTTCCCGGCCCAGTCGCGGGCGAACTGCCAGGCGACGCGGCCGCTGCGCGAGCCGCGGGTGAGCGACCACTGGAGCGCGGCCTTGTGCGCGTTCTCGGTGCCGGCACCGGAGACTCCGAAATGCTCGATCCAGACGTCGGCGATGCGTAAGTACTCGTCCTGGTCGAACGGGTAGAACGAGACCCACAGTCCGAAGCGCTCGGAGAGGGAGACTTTCTCTTCCGAGGTTTCCCCCGGGTGTATCTCCTCGCCGACGTGCCGGTACTCGAGGTTCTCGTGCATGTACTCGGGCATGAGATGCCGGCGGTTCGACGTCGCATAGATGAGGCAGTTCTCGGACGCGGCCGCCACCGAGCCGTCGAGCACGACCTTGAGCGCCTTGTAGCCCGGCTCGTCCGCTTCGAACGACAGGTCGTCGCAATACAGGATGAAGCGTTCGGGTCGCGATGCGATCTGGTCGACGATATCGGGCAGGTCGATGAGATCCTGCTTCTCTACTTCGATCACGCGCAGGCCCCGCGCCGCATACTTGTCGAGCAAAGCCTTGATGAGAGAGGATTTTCCGGTTCCGCGCGCGCCGGTGAGCAGCACGTTGTTCGCAGGCAGTCCCGCCACGAACTGGCGGGTGTTCTCCTCGACCAGGCGCTTCTGCTCGTCGATGCCTTTCAGATCGCGCAGATCGATGCGATGGACGTGCGCGACGGGCTCGATCGCCGCACGACCGTTACGCTTGCGCCAGCGGAAGGCGATCGACGCTTTCCAGTCCGTCGAGGGCGCCTGCGGGACGAGCGCCTGCTCGAGACGCTCGATCAGCGTTTCGGCGCGCGCGACGAGCGCCGAGGCGCTTTCCACAGCGCCGGGTGCCGCCGCGCGAGCCGTTCGCTTCGATCGCGCCGCGTCCATCAGCTCCGGTAATCCGCGTTGATGCTCACGTAATCGTGCGACAGATCGCACGTCCAGACGCTCGCGCCGGCGATGCCGCGCGCGAGAACGATCCGCACCGTGATCTCGCTCTGTTTCATGACGCGCTGGCCGTCCGCTTCTTCGTATCCGGCGTGGCGCCCGCCGCCTTTCGCGACGAGCACGTCGTCGAGGTACAGGTCGACTTTACCCACATCGAGGTCGGTCACGCCGGCGTATCCCACCGCAGCGAGTATGCGGCCGAGATTCGGGTCGGACGCGAAGAATGCAGTCTTCACGAGGGGTGACTGGGCGACTGCGTACGCCACCTGCCGGCACTCGCTTTCGTCGCGCCCCCCTTCGACCCGGACGGTGATGAATTTGGTCGCGCCTTCGCCGTCGCGGATGATCGCCTGCGCGAGACGCTCGGAGATGTCGATGACGGCATTGCGAAACTCCGCATATTCGGCGCTTTCCGCGTCCGCGATCTCGGGCATGTGCGCGCGCCCGCTCGCGATCAGCACGAAGGAATCGTTGGTCGACGTGTCGCCGTCGACGGTGATGCGGTTGAACGAACGCTCGGCCGCCTCGCGCACGGCCTGCTGCAGCAGTGTGCCGGCGACACGCGCGTCGGTCGCGACGAAACCCAGCATGGTCGCCATGTTCGGCCTGATCATGCCTGCGCCCTTGGCGATCCCGGTGACGGCGATGTCCGCGCTGCCGACCCTGAACCGTCCGGACGCCGCTTTCGGCACCGTGTCGGTCGTCATGATCGCTTCGGCGGCGTTGGCCCACTCGTCCGGCGCGAGGTTCCGCAGACACTGCGGCAGACCCGCCGTCACACGGTCCACCGGCAGCGGCTCCATGATGACGCCGGTCGAAAAAGGCAGGACCTGGGCAGGAGAACACCCGAGGAGCTTTGCGAGCGCGTCGCACGTCGCGCGGGCCGCTGCGAGCCCCGGCTCGCCGGTTCCTGCATTGGCGTTGCCGGTGTTGACCACGAGCGCGCGCACGGCGGAGGTCGAGGCGAGGTGCTCGCGCGCGACGATCACCGGCGCGGCGCAAAAGCGGTTCTGCGTGAACACGGCGGCCGCGCGCGCGCCGTCCTCGAGACGGATCACCAGGAGGTCCTTGCGTCCGGGCTTGCGGATGCCGGCCTGCGTGGTGCCGAGCGTCACGCCCGCGATGGGGTGCAGCGCTTGCGGGTCCGGCGCGCTCAGGTTGACCGGCATCGTCGTGCTTTTCAGGTCAGCTTGCCGTGGCAGTGCTTGTACTTTTTGCCCGAGCCGCAGGGACAGGGGTCGTTACGGCCCACTTTCTGGCCGCCTCGCACGAAAGGCTGCGTCTTTTCGAGCACGGCGAGGTCGCTGTCTTCCTCGAAGTCCGCTTCCGACACGCCCGTATTGCCGTCGCCGAACTCCGCGTGCTGATACTGCACATTGCGCGGCGCTTCGGGCTCCTCGACCTCCTGCAGCTCTTCCGCGCTGCGCACCTGCACCATCATCAGGAGCTTCGTCACCTCGGTCTTGATCGTCTCGAGGAGCAGCCCGAAGAGCTCGAACGCTTCGCGCTTGTATTCCTGCGTCGGGTTCTTCTGCGCGTAACCGCGCAGGTGTATGCCCTGGCGCAGGTGGTCGAGCGCCGCCAGGTGCTCGCGCCAATGCGTGTCGAGGCTCTGCAGCATGAGCGCGCGCTCGTAGCCGCGCATCGCCTGCGGCTCCACGGTCGAGATCTTGTCCTGATAGTGCTTGTGCGCCGCCTCGACGATGCGGGCACGCAGCTCGGTGTCGTCCAGCTCCGGCTCGCGCTCCAGCCATTGCCGCACGGGCAACTGAAGACCGATCTCGGCTTCGAGCGTGCGCTCCAGGGCTTCGCTGTCCCACTGCTCTTCCACGCTGCCCGGGGGAATATGCTGGTCGACGAGGGTCGCCACCACGTCCCCGCGCATCGCCGTGATCGTCGCGGAGATGTCCTGGACCTGAAGCAGGTCGTTCCGCTGCTGATAGATGACTTTCCGCTGGTCGTTCGCGACGTCGTCGTATTCGAGGAGGTGCTTGCGCATGTCGAAGTTGCGCGCTTCGACCTTGCGCTGCGCGTTCTCGATCGAGCGCGTTACCCACGGGTGCTCGATCGCTTCGCCGTCCGGCATCTTCAGCCGCTGCATGATGGATGCGACGCGGTCGGACGCGAAAATACGCAGCAGCGGATCCTCGAGCGAGAGATAGAAACGGCTGGACCCGGGATCGCCCTGGCGCCCGGAACGGCCGCGCAACTGGTTGTCGATGCGGCGCGACTCGTGGCGCTCGGTGCCGACGATGTGCAGGCCCCCGGCGGCGACCACCTGGTTGTGCAGCTTCTGCCAGTCCTGCCTGATCTCTTCGACGCGGCGCGTCTTCTCGGCATCGCCCAGCGCCTCGTCGCCTTCCACCTGCGCGATCTCCGGCGCGGGATTGCCGCCGAGCACGATGTCGGTTCCGCGGCCCGCCATGTTGGTCGCGATGGTCACCATCTTCAGGCGCCCCGCCTGCACCACGATCTCCGCTTCGCGCGCGTGCTGCTTCGCGTTGAGCACGTTGTGCGGGAGGTTCTCTTTCTTGAGTATCCCCGAGATCAGCTCGGAGTTCTCGATCGAGGTGGTGCCGACGAGCGCCGGCTGCCCGCGCTCGTAGCAGTCGCGGATGTCGTCGATGATCGCCTGGTATTTCTCACGCGAGGTGCGGAAGACCTGGTCCATGCGGTCCTCGCGAATCATCTTCTGGTGCGTCGGGACGATGACCGTCTCGAGGCCGTAAATGGACTGGAATTCGTACGCTTCGGTGTCGGCGGTGCCGGTCATTCCCGAGAGCTTTTTGTACATCCGGAAGTAGTTCTGAAAGGTGATCGTCGCGAGCGTCTGGTTCTCTTTCTGGATCTGCACGCCTTCCTTGGCTTCGACGGCCTGGTGCAGGCCTTCCGACCAGCGGCGGCCGGGCATGAGACGCCCGGTGAATTCATCGACGATGATGACTTCGCCGTTCTGCACCACATACTGCTGGTCGCGCAGGAAGAGCGTATGCGCGCGCAGTGCCGCGTTCAGGTGGTGCATGAGATTGATGTTGGCGGCGTCGTAGAGGCTGCCGCCCTCGGGCAGCAGGCCCGCGTCCGCCATCAGTTGCTCGGCGTGCTCGTGGCCCTCTTCCGAGAGGATGACCTGGTGCAGCTTTTCGTCGACCCAGTAGTCGCCTTCGGCTTTCTCGTCCTTCTGACGCACGAGCTTGGGCGCGATCTGGTTGATGCGGATGTAGTTCTCGGTGGTGTCTTCCGCCTGGCCCGAGATGATGAGCGGCGTGCGCGCCTCGTCGATCAGGATGGAGTCGACCTCGTCGACGATGGCGTAGTAGAGCCCGCGCTGCACTTTCTCCGAGACGTGGAAGACCATGTTGTCGCGCAGGTAATCGAAGCCGAACTCGTTGTTCGTGCCGTAGGTGATGTCGGCGGCGTAGGCCTCCTGCTTGAGGGCGTGCTCCATCTGCGAGAGATTGACGCCCACCGTCAGGCCGAGGTAACGGTAGATCTTCCCCATCCAGTCGGCGTCGCGCTGCGCGAGGTAGTCGTTGACGGTGATGATGTGCACGCCGATGCCGGCAAGCGCATTGAGGTACGCAGGGAGCGTCGCGACCAGCGTCTTGCCCTCGCCCGTGCGCATCTCCGAGATCTTGCCGTTGTGCAGCGCTATGCCGCCGACCAGCTGCACGTCGAAATGGCGCATGTTCAGCGCGCGCTTGCCCGCTTCGCGCACGACAGCGAAAGCCTCGGGCAGGATTTCTTCCAGCGCCTCGCGGCGAACCTGGTCCATCGCGGTGTCGTCACGCGTTCCGGCGGGCGCCTCAATGGCCGCCGAATCCGCGTCCTGCGTGTCCTGCTCGGGCTTGCTGCGCGCCGCGGCGGCCACTTTCTCCTGGATGCGCTTGCGAAATTCGTCCGTCTTCGCCCGCAGCGCGTCGTCGCCTAGGCGCGAAATCGCCGGCTCGAGCGCGTTGATCTCGCGCACGAGCCGCCCGTACTGCTTCAGCAGGCGCTCGTTGCGGCTGCCGAATATTTTCTTGAGCACGCCTTGGATCATGACTGGAGGCTTGGACCCGCATGACACGGGTACGAGTTCATAAAAAAAGGGTGGGGAAGCACCCCACCCTGTCGTTCGTCGAGGTTGACGGCGTTTTAGCCGGGCAGCCTCAGAAACTGCGTCGGATTCTGGGGCACGCCGCGGTGCCTGACCTCGAAATGCAGATGTGTTCCCGTTGCGCGCCCGGTTCTGCCGACTTCGGCGATCTTGGCGCCACTCAACACCACGTCTCCCGCTTTGACCAGGCGCTTCGACGCATGGGCGTAGCGCGAGACGAGATCGTTGCCGTGGTCGATCTCGATCATATTACCATACTGCGGGTGGAAGTCGGAGTAGACGACGACGCCCCCCGCGGCCGCCTGGATCGGCGTGCCATGGCTCGCGATGAAGTCGATGCCTTCGTGGAAAGCGCGTTGTCCGCTGAACGGATCGATGCGCCAGCCGTAGTCCGAGGAATGCCACGAGACCTGTATGGGCCGCATGGTCGGCACCAGCTTCTTGCGGGCGCTGTCGCTCGTGTAGAGCGATTCCAGCACGCCGAGCTTGTCGCCGCGGTCGTCGACCTGGCGCATGAGCAACTCGAGCTGCTGGGTGAGGTCGCCCAGCGACAGGTCCTGGCTGGGGAGCGACGAACCCGCGCCGCCCTGCCCGGGAGGCTGCCCGAACATGAGGTCCTGCGGCCTGAAACCGGCCAGCCGCGCGAGCCGCTCGCCGAGCGTGTCGAGCCGCAGGAGCTGCGCCTGCATCTGGCCGAGCCGCACCGCCATCGTATTCAGGCTCTCGCGCATGTAGGAGTCGGTGCGCGCCGCCTCTTCGTGCTGCCCCGCCGCGAAAAGCTCCTGCATGACCGGCAGCTTGCGGTCTGCGGCATAGCGCAGCAGGCTATAGTTCAGGAGCGTGGTAAGCGCAATGACCGTGCCGAGGACCGCGAGCGTCGCGAGCGCGAGCTGCGGCAGGCTTACCGAGATCGTCCTGGCTTTCGCGAGTCTGGCGGAGACTAGAATGATGTCCATCGGCTCGCTCCCCTTCTCCCTTCGGCAGATGACACTACAGAAGATCGCGACCCTGCTCGGTGCTTCGGACGAGCTGAAAGGTCTTTCTGCGCGCACGCGCCGGCTACGGGAACTTCAAACGCTTTATTTCGATTCGGCCCCCCGGGAGCTCGCCGAGGCAAGCCGGGTCAGAAATCATCGGGCCGGAACGCTCTTTGTTTCTGCTGACAATGCGGCGGTTGCTGCGAAGCTCAGACAGCTGGCATCCACTGTGCTGGCGTCGATCCGCAAAACCGAAGCCGAGGTTACTGTACTCCGAATTGACGTGCAAGTTAGCGGGGCCGCCTTCGAGCGCCGGCCGAAATCGCGGAAAACGGCGTTAACCCCTGATGTGCTTGGGAAATTGGCGACGCTGTCGGAGCAGGTGGCGGACGAAGGACTGAAGTCTGCGCTCGCAAGCCTGGTGCGGCGTCATCGCCGCACGAGTCGAGGCTAGCGGGCTAGTCTCCGAAGAAAACGCGCTCGATGAAGAAGAAAACCATCAGTCCGAGCATGCACGCGAGCGCGAACAGAAAAGTCCGCCACGCCCACGTGAGATAACGCCGGTTGCGCGTAAAGAAGTAAACGACCACCAGTACC
>CAZULX010000342.1:0-4511 GCA_964621335.1 uncultured Streptomycetaceae bacterium | reverse complement strand
CTCCACGCCGAAGTTCGCGCGGAAGTTGCCGCCGCCGTCCATCACGTGCCGCGAGGTCTGGTAGAGGTTGGGCGAGCCCGGGTGCTTCATCGCTGCATTACCGAAGCACGGCCACGGCAGGCCGTAATAATCGCCGTCGAGGACGTAGCCGGTCTTCGCGTCCTTGCCGCCTTTCGCGCGCAGCGTCTTCACGTCGAAGACGTGCATGTTGCGCATGTGCGCCTGCAGCCGCTCGGGGGACTGGCCGGTGTAGCCGATGGTCCAGATGCCGCGATTCACCTCGCGCAGCGTGTCTTCCATCGACGGCTCGTCCAGGCCGCCCTTGCCTTTCTGGAGCTGGATCTTGCCGAGGAATTCCTTCGCGAAACCGAGCTTCTGCGCGAGCTGGTACATGATCATGTGATCGGTGCGCGCCTCGAACAGCGGCTCGACCACGCGCTCGCGCCACTGGATCGAGCGGTTCGATGCCGTTACCGAGCCTTCGCATTCGAGCTGGGTCGCCGCCGGCAGCAGGTAGACGTTCTCCTTGCGCGAGAGCGCCGCCATCGCCGCGGTCGCCGACGGATACGGGTCAACGACGACCAGGAGGTCGAGCTTCTTCATCGCCTCCAGCATCTCCTTGCCGCGGTTCTGGCTGTTCGGCGCGTGGCCCCAGTAGACGACCGCTTTCAGGTTCGGGTCCTGGTCGATGTGCTCGTTCTGCTCGAGAACGGCGTCGATCCAGCGCGAGACGGTGATGCCCGGCTTCTCCATCATCGTCTGGTTCTGGAACTGGCTCTTCAGCCACTCGTAGTCCACGCCCCATACCGCCGCGAAGTGCTTCCACGAGCCGGTCGCGATGCCGTAGTAGCCCGGCAGCGAGTCCGGATTCGGGCCGATGTCGGTCGCACCCTGCACGTTGTCGTGGCCGCGGTAGATGTTGGCGCCGCCGCCGGGCACGCCGACGTTACCGAGCGCGAGCTGCAGGATGCACGAGGCGCGCACGATCGCGTTGCCGTTGGTGTGCTGCGTCTGGCCCATCGCCCACACGATCGTGCTCGGCCGGTTCTTGGCCATGGTCTCGGCAATGTCGCGCACCTGCGCTTCGGGCATGCCGGTCACGCGCTCGACTTCCTCGGGCGTCCATTTCGCGGCTTCGGCGCGCACCTTGTCCATGCCGTAGACGCGCGTGCGGATGTATTCCTTGTCTTCCCAGTTGTTCTTGAAGATGTGGTGGAGCAGCCCCATGAGGAACGCGACGTCGGTCCCGGAGCGGATGCGGTAGAACTTGTCGGCCTTGGCCGCGGTGCGCGTGAAGCGCGGATCGACCACCATCACCTTCGCGCCCTTCTCCTTCGCGTGCAAGGTATGCAGCATCGAGACCGGGTGCGCTTCGGCGGCGTTGCTGCCGAAAAAGAGGATCGCCTTGGAATTCTGCTCGTCGTTATACGAGTTCGTCATCGCACCATAGCCCCAGGTGTTCGCCACACCCGCCACCGTGGTCGAGTGGCAGATGCGCGCCTGGTGGTCCATGTTGTTGGTGCCGAACATCGACACGAACTTGCGGAAAAGATACGACTGCTCGTTGTTGTGCTTGGAAGAACCGATCCAGAACGTCGCGTCGGGACCCGATTCCTTCCGGATCTGCATGAGCTTCTGGCCTACTTCGTCGAGCGCGACGTCCCACGAGATCTTCTGCCATTTGCCGCCGACGAGCTTCATCGGGTACTTGAGCCGGTGCGAGTCGTGCATCATGCCGTGCTCGCGTATCGAGGCGCCCTTGGCGCAATGCGCGCCGAGGTTGATCGGCGAATCGAACACCGGTTCCTGCCTCACCCACACGCCGTTCTGCACCACCGCGTCTATCGCGCAGCCTACCGAGCAGTGCGTGCATACGGTGCGCTTCACTTCCACCTGCGAGTCGGCCGCCTTCTCGGCGGCCGGCGCTTCGCCGACGATGCTGAACGGAAGCTGACTTGCGACCGCGCCCGCCCCCAGCGTCACACCCGAGCGCTTGAGGAAGGTCCGACGATCGACGGTGCGTCCCAGCATGCCGGAGACGGGACGGATGAGGCGGCTGTGCGCCGCGGCGTTGACGTGAGTCGCCTTGCGGGTGAGCAGCATTGCGCCCTCCTCAGATCTTGGCAGTGCGGTAATAGTTTTGGACGTGCTCGGTGAGCTGATAGCCCGTCTTCGATTCAGCGCCTTTGTCCTTCGACGCCGTGCTCCCGGATTGTTTTGTGGCGACGATCGCGGCGGCGCTCGCTGCGGTGCCCGCGCCGACGGCGAGCAGGAAATTACGGCGAGAGAGCCTGGTCTTCATGGTCTTCATGACCGCTCCTCCAAGGAGTTGAAATTATGACTGCCGATATGGGACTGACTGTAGCCGTTAACACCCGACGAAGCAATACTATGCGGACTGCGTCCGCTCCCCTACGCTCACGTCGCTGTGTGCATGTCGAACGCGTCGTTTTCCACAGCCACGAACGCGCGCGTGAATCCGCCGACCGTGCGATAGAAATTCGCCGTCGGACTGCGTTTTATTGCATCGCAAAAAAGCGGCACTCCCGACACGACGAAGCGGTTGAAGAACTCGCGTTGCTCTTCCAGCGGCCGCCCCTGCGCGATCAACCAGCGCATTGCGTCGCACAGCGCAGAAACGTGATCCTCGGCTTCGAAAACGCGCTCGCGCCGGCCGAGCCCCCAACCGCCGAGCCGCTCCTTGAGCTCGAGGAGGTGGCGATCGGGAGCGTGCGATGCCGCGTAGGAGGACGTGTAAGGCGTCACCGGCGCTTTGCCCACACCGACGAAAAGGGCTTCGAACTCCTCGCGCAGCGCTTGCGGCTCCGCACCACGACACGCCAGCTGCAGCGCGCGCCACGTTTTCAGGAAAGCGCTTTCGCCTTCGTCCGCTCCATCGGCGAGTCCGGCGCTCAAGCCCATCAGCAACTCGCTGTCAGGCGGCGCGTAGAAAAGCCGCGAGATGAGCGCATACCACAAGGATCGGGCTTCTTCCCCGGGATCGAGAGCCTCGGGGGCTGCGGGTTCCGCCACGTCAGGTATTTCCGCCGTGCGCCGGGAAATCGAAGATCGTCGCGGCTTCGGTCTTCTCTTCCATCATGTCGAGCACCCGGCACTCGGCGCACATCTGCAGGCGCCGCAACGCGTCGGGGCTGCCGAACATCGAGTGACCCGAAAGCCGGCCCAGCATGTTGTCTATCATCTGCCGCGTCCCGAAAGGTTTGTTGCAGCGCACGCAATCGAACGGCTCGGTCTCGTTCAGCACGACCGGCGTTTTCGCCTCGGGCGCGAGGTTGAGGCGCTGGGTGAGCGTGATCGCGTCCTCGGGGCAGGTTTGGGCGCACAGGCCGCACTGCACGCAGTTTCTTTCGATGAAGCGCAGCTGCGGCGTTTCTTTCGAGTCGAGGAGCGCGCTCGCCGGGCACGCACCCACGCAGGCCATGCACATGGTGCAGCTCGCGCGGTTCACCTGAATGGTGCCGTAAGGCGCGCCGGCGGGCAGCGCGATCATGTCGGCACGCTGAGGCGCATGCCGCGCCAGATGCTCCAGCGCAAAGTCGAGCGTGCGCCGTTTTTCGTTCGACAGATTGAAGGTCGCCGGCGGCACCGCCTCCTGCCGGCCGAGCGCCCACACCGCGTCCTCGAACGGCCCCACTTCCGCCGTTTCGATCAACGCGAGCCGCGCCGCGCCGTAGCCCAGGCCGGCGAGGATCGCTCCGGTGTATGCGAGCTCGCGTTTTAGCGCCGCGTTGTATTCGGGGGCTTCCGAGCCGGCGCTCAGGAGAGCGACCTCTCCCGCGCCGAGCGCGACCGCGCCCAGCAGGATGTCCGGGCCGAGCGACGCGATGTGCTGCACTTCGAGCGGGATTACGTGCGCCGGGAGACCGCGTCCGCGGCGCGCCAGGCGTGCGATCAGCTCGCGCCCGTCGGTCGTGTTGTGCAGGAGCAGGCACGCGGAAGAGCCGCCCGCGCTGCGATACGCGGCGAGCGCAGGGCGCAGGCGCGCGCCGGTATCGGCAACGCGCGGATAGGCGTAAGTCATGGCGCCCGTGGGACACACCGTCGAGCACCCGCCGCAGCCCATGCACAGGTGCGGATCGACCTGAACCCGGTTGTTTGCCACGTCGCTCGAAATCGCCGCGGTAGAGCACACGTCCACGCAGGCCGTGCAGCCGACGATCTCCGACCGGCTGTGTGCGCAGATACGCTCGTTGTAGACGAAGAAGCGCGGTTTCTCGAATTCGCCCACGAGGTCGCGAAGCCTGGACGCGGCGAGCGACTGCTCCAGCGGATCGGCGCCGGGGGCGAAATAACCTTGCGGCGGCTCGCTCATCCTGAAAAGCGGCTCGGACGTGAGATCGAGCACGAGGTCGAAACGATCCTCCCGCGCCACCTCCTGCCGTTCGAAGTCGATCGCACGCACGCTGCCGCAGGCCGCGACGCAACTGCGGTGATCGCGGCAGCGCTCGAGGTCGATCTGGAAAGTCCAGTCGATCGCGTGCTCCGGACAC
>CAZULX010000341.1:0-8781 GCA_964621335.1 uncultured Streptomycetaceae bacterium | reverse complement strand
TCGTCGCCGTGGATGTCGAAGAAGGCGTCGATTCCCGTCTCTCGAATGCGCTCGCGCACCAGGAAAACCTCGGGGCTCGATTCCATGCCGGGCGCCATCCATTCGCGATTCAGGTTCGCGCCCGCGGCATTGGTGCGCAGGTTGCCGGCGACGCTGCCGTCGGGGTTCATGTTCGGAACGATGTGAAAGACCGCGCGCTCGAGCAGGCGCCGCGACACCGGATCGGCGGAGTCGAGCAGGCGCTCGATCAGACCTTCGACGAACCATTCGGCCATCGACTCGCCTGGATGCTGGCGCGCGATGATCCAGACGGTTTTCTTCCGTTCGTGCTTCGACCCCACGTCGTTGCGCTCACCACGAACGGTCGAGGCATTCGTGATGAGATCGAGATCGCGCCCTTCGACGGTCGCTCCCAGCCGTTCGACCCGCGCGAGCGGGGAAGCACCCGTGCGCCCGATCAGCGCCTGGTGGCGCTCCCACGAGTAAGGCTCGAAGTACGCGTACCACACCGCGTCGCGCTCCGGCGTGTGCTCGATCGTCATCACCGTGCCGTCGTAGCGCGTGGGCACGCGGAACCAGCGCTCGCGGTCGTATGACGCGACCGCGCGGTAATCCGTCCAGCCTTTCGGATAGGTGCACGCGCCGGCGTTCTCGAAGCGCATCGTGCACGCGATTGCCCGCGCGTCCGACAATCTGAAATGAAACCACTGCCGGAAATCCGCGTGGCTGTCCTTGCGGATGCCGAGCGTGAAGTGCGCGGTCGTGCCCGTGCTTTCGGACGACACGACTTCGACCGCGCCTGAATCGAACGCGCAGGAGATGGCGGGCATCATACCGGGGATTCTATTCCGTCGCCGCGTGCTGGCTCGTCGCTTCGAGCATGAGCTTCCCGGATGCGCCGACGATCTGCGTGCGCACCACTGCGAGGCTCCGTCCCTGCTGGACGACGCGGGAGCGCACCGTGAGGCGCGGCCCCTGGCCCGGACTCACGAACCACGACGAGATGTTCGAAAGCCGCGTGCTCTCCGGGAGCGCGGCGCTCGCGACGCGCGCCGCGAGGCCGAGCAGGACGCCGCCGTGGACGTGCCCGATGCGGTTGCCGAGATGCGGCGTCACTTTCACGCCGAGCCGCGCTTTGCCCGCCGCGGCTTTGGGCAGGCCGCTCCAGAAATGGTCGACAAAAGGATGCGCATCGGTGGCAGCGCGTTCGGCGCGCCGGCAAAACCGGACGGCTTCGCGCTCGTCGTGATCCAGCTCGACCTCATCGAGCGGCGCGTTCGCCAGCACTTCGGGCAGCCACGGCTCGGCTTTCTGCGTCGAGCCGGAAGGGAGCTCGAACATCGCGAAGGCCCCCGACGCGTGGCCGATCAGCGCGCCTCCGGCTTCGATCGTCGCGCTCGTGAGAGCCTGCCTGAGGCCGCTGCCCTCCGAAAACGACACGAATTTTGCGTGCGTGGCGACGTCGCCGCGCGTCGACGCGCCGGTCATCTGCAACTGGAGCTGCACGGTCGCCGGCCGCATCGTGGGCCCCGCCTTGCCTCGCATGACCGCACCGAGCGCGACGTCGACGAGGACGCCGAGCGCGAGCCAGTTCAATTCCCCCTGCGCGTCGCGAAAAGTCGGATCGTCCTTCATTTCCAGCGTGATGCCGTCGTCGCCGACGTTGCGGCCGGACAGGTTCATGAAGATGCCGGGGAAGTTGAGGCGGGCCTCGCGATTTAACACGAGGGCGCGGGCGGCGCGCGCGCAAAGAGGGGATAGGGCGGATAGTCCGCTCGTCTTTTTCATTTGCTACGATGACTCCGGTCGATTGATGAACGAAAGGTGGCGGAATGAGCGAAACGAACGGCGCTGAAGGTATCACGGCGCACCTGGCGCAGTTTATTTCGACGGCGCGTTGGGCGGATATACCGCCGCCGGTCCGCCACGAGGCGCGGCGCTCGCTCGTCAATTTTTTCGCGTGCGCTCTCGGCGGCTGCCACGACGCGGCGATCGAGTCGGCGGCGGCCGCGATGAGACCCTACGCCGGACGCCCGGCCGCCACCCTCATCGGGCGCGGCGAGAAAAGCGATGCGCTGACCGCCGCTTTCCTGAACGCGGGAAGCGCGAACGTCTTCGACTTCGACGACACCCATGCGCGTACGATCATCCATCCGACCGCCCCGGTCGCGCCCGCGCTTTTCGCGCTGGCCGAGACTTCGACGCTCGCGGGGCGGGACCTGCTGCTCGCCTTCGTGCTCGGCGTCGAGATCGAATGCCGTGTCGGCAACGCGATCTCCCCGGGCCATTACCGGCGCGGCTGGCACATCACCTCGACGTGCGGCGTCTTCGGCTCGGCGGCGGCGATCGCGAAGGCGCACGATCTTCCCACCGAGCGCATCAAATGGGCGCTCGGCAATGCGTCCGCGCAGGCCGGCGGACTCCTCGAGACCCTGGGAACGATGGGGAAAAGCGTGAGCGTAGGCAACGCCGCGCGCAACGGTTACCTCGCCGCGCAATTCGCCCGCGAGGGTCTCTCCGGGCCGGAGCACCCGCTCGAGGGCACTTATGGCTTTCTGCGCGTGACCGGGGAAGACCCGGATTTCGCGTGCCTCACCGAAGGCCTCGGAGAGCACTGGGAGCTCGCCTCCAACACCTACAAGCCGTACCCCTGCGGCATCGTGCTGAGCCCGGTGCTCGAAGCATGCCTCGCGCTCGCCGGCGATCCGCGGCTGCGGATCGGCGAAGTCGAGCGGATCGAGATCACCGGACACCCGCTGCTGCGCGAGCGCACCGACCGCTTGCATCCGTCATCGGGACGCGAGGCGCAGGTTAGCGCGCAGCACGGCGCCGCGGTTGCGCTGGCGCGCCGAAAAGCGGGACTGGCCGAGTTCAGCGATGGCTGCGCGCAAGAGCCGGGGCTGCGCCCGCTGCGGGAGAAAGTCTCTTTCATCGACGACAGCAGTTATGCGGTGGAGCGCGCGACGGTCACCGTGCACCTGCGGAGCGGCACGCCGCTCGTCCACACCGTAGACCAGGCGTACGGGAGCACTGGCCGGCCGCTGACCGATGCCGATCTCGAACGGAAGCTCGTGGACCTGATCGGTTTCGGAGGCTCGAAGTGCGACGCGGCTGCGCTCGCAGAGGCGATCTGGTTGCTCGATTCCGCCGCCGATGCGGGCGCGGTCATGGCCCTCGCTGCGGGAGGAAACCGGGGGTAACGCGGGAGACTACCGCTGGCGATTGACGGCGAGAAAAGAGGCGAGGCTTTGCAGGATGCTGGGGGCGGGCCTTGCCGCGATGGGCTTGTCCTCCGCCGCGTAGCGGTCGAGCGCGACCGCGGTGTGTGGGCCGACGCTGATGGACGCGGCGCGCCGCATGCTGATGCTGGTATAGCCGTCCGCCCCCGTGACGAGGCGATCCCCGCGGTGAACCACGGTGCCGGGTTCGGGCGTGATCGGGACGCCCGCGCGCTCGATCACGACGTGACCCTGGCTGCGCTTCACGACGCCTATGGCTTCCTGGGCGTAGGCACACACCGAGGTGAGCGCGAGCGCGCCCGCAAACACAATCCTGAGTTTCGATTTCACATTGCCCGCCGGTCATGTCATCCTGACCGATGCAATGCATTTTGCGGGCCCAGTCGCCCTTACGCTGCCCTTCGCTCCCTCATACGGCGGCGGTGCCGGCCATCGGCGCCATGACGGCGAGCGGCCCGGGCTTGTCGATGCCGAATCCCTGCACGTAGTCGACGCCGATCTCCCGCAGCCTCACCCGCGTCCCCTCGTCTTCCACGAACTGCGCGATCGTTCGCACCTCGAGCTTGCCGCAGGCGAGCACGATGGCGCGCGCCTTGGCGAGCTCGGAAGGCTTCTTCAGGATCTCGGAGACGATGCTGCCGTCGATCTTGAGGAAGTCGAAGCGCAGGTTCCTGAACGGCGCGAAAGACACTTTCTGGCTGCCGAAACCGTCGACGGTGAAGCGGCAGCCGAGGGGCTTCAGTTGCGCCATCAGACGGACGATATCGGCCTCGCGCTCGGCGAGCTCGCCCTGGTTGACCTCGAAACAGATCCTGTGCCCGGCGATGTCCCAGTGCTTGAGCTGCATCTGCACGTGGCTCGCGAAGCCGCGATCGGAGAGCGTCGCGCCGCCCAGGTTGACGCAATAGAGCGGCATGCGCCACGCGGGGTCGGCGCTCTTCATCGCAGCGCACGATCGCAGGAGCTTGCGGATCACCCAGCGGTCGATCGCCGGCATCAGGTCGTAGCGTTCGGCGACTTCGAAGAATCCGCCGGGGGCCAGGGTGCGCTCCTCCTCCTCGCGCAGGCGCACCAGGATCTCGCGGAAGTTCGGGTGGGCGGCTTCGGCGGTCAGAGGCTCGATCTTCTGCTCGAGCAGGATGAACTGGTCGGCTTCGATCGCGCGCAGCAGGTACTCGCGCGGGTCCTCGTCCGTGGTGAGTTGCTGCTCCATCGCGCCGAAATAGACCGCCTCGCCGGCGGCTTCGGGTGCGATGCCGCGCGCGGCCGCGGGCATCGCATCCGCGGCGGGCGTCACGAACACGTAGAAGCCGCTCGTCATCTGCGCGCCCACCGGATACGGCAGGAGCTTCACCGCGACGGGCTTCTCGCCGGCAGGATGCCGCCATCGCGCCTCGAACTGGGTCTCCCTGCCGAGGAGCGCCTCCTTGCCTCGCGCGCTCAGGTGCTGATACATCGCATCGTCTACGAGCTCGCGCAGCGGCATCGCGCTCATGTCGGGCGTGCCGCTCGAGCAGCCTTCCTGGAAGGCGGCGTTGTAATACAGGCAGCGCTCCTCGCGGTCGACGAAGAAAATCATCACCGGAAGCGCGTCGAGTATGGTCCGGAAGCGCACGTCGGCGACTTTCAGCGCTTGCGCCGAGCGCTCGCGGCGCGCGACCTCCTCCGCCAGGAGCTCCTTGCTGCGCCTCAACTGGGCGCTGCGCCGGACGAGCCGCCACTGCGCCTTGACGCTCTGGGTCACCATCGACAGCACGGCGGCGAACAGCACTCCGAACAGGAATGCGGTCCACTGCAGATCGAGCTGGGTGAAATAGATCGTGAACACCAGCGCGGCGCTCAGTGCGAGCACTGCGATCGCCGTCAGGAACGGCGTCAGATAGCGGTTCGCCCACGCGGCGGCCCTGCCGGATCCCGATGCCCGGCGCCCGGACGTGGTCTGGCGGCTTTCGTCTGAGGACATGGTCGCTGCAGTCACGTTGTCGCTCCTGAAGTCACGGCACGCACCGCAGGACGCAGTATGGTTACGGGGCGCCCCGGCCGGTAGTGCCTTATTGCACAGCGACCGCGAAATCGTGCGCCTCATCACTCTGCTAATATGACTTTGCATCGCTGCCGTCATTCAGAACAAACGCGAGGAGGATCCATGATGTGGTCGAGAGCGGGCAGTATCGGTGGGGCGTGCGCGGTCGCGGCCGCCATGACGTTCATGAGCGCTGCGCAGGCGCAAGGGGGCCCGGGCGCTGCAGCGGCGTATCCGAACAAGCCGATACGCCTGGTCGTCCCGAGCGCGCCCGGCGGCGGCACCGACATCATCGCCCGCCTGATCGCGCAGGAATTGACCGAGGCGTGGGGCCAGAGCGTCGTCGTCGACAACCGCGGCGGAGGCGGCGGAACGGTCGGGGTCACCGTCGTTGCCAAGGCGCAGCCCGACGGTTACACGATGCTGCTTGGCAGTGTCGGACATCTCACCTTCGCGCCCGTCGTGCGGCCCGGCCTGCCTTACGACTCGCAGAAAGACCTCGAGCCGATCTCGATCGCCGCCAATCAGCCTTTCCTGATCGCGGTGCACCCGGGCGTCGCGGCAAAGTCGATCAAGGAGCTGATCGCAGCCGCCAAAGCGCGGCCGGGGCAGATCAAATACGGCTCGGGAGGACCGGGCGCCGCGTCCCATCTCGGCATCGCACTGCTCGAGCTGCAGACGGGCATTTCGATGCTGCACGTCGCCTACAAGGGCAGCAACCCGGCGCTGACTGCGGTGATGGGCGGGGAGATCGAGCTCGCTGCCGCGGGCCTGGCGACCATACTGCCGCACACCAAGAGCGGCAAAGTGAGGGTGATCGCGGTGACGGGGTCGAAGCGCGCGCAGGTTGCGCCCGACATTCCGACCGTCGCCGAGTCCGGTGTCCCCGGCTACGCGTTCGACGTCTGGTATGGGCTCGTGTTCACGGGCGGCACGCCGCGCGCGATCGTCCAGAAGGCCAATACCGAGATCGTGAAGCGGCTGAAATCCCCCGAGTTGAACCGGCGCTTTCTCGCGACCGGCGTCGAGCCCCTGACCAGCACCGCGGACGAGTTCAAGGCGCGCATCGCGCGCGAGACGGCCAACTGGCGCAAGGTCGCGAAAGCCGCGAAGATCGAGCTCAAATGAAGGAGACAACGCATGGCAGGCGCTGACCAGCAAGGAGAGCGGCACTACGTCCACGACTTCCGCACCATGAAGAAGGAGGCCATGATCGGCAAGACCTCGACCTCGGAAGGCTCGTCTTTCACCGGCGAGCGCATCTATTGCGGTCTGGTGACCAAGCGGCCGGGCACCGGCTCGAAGCCGCACTACCATCCCGACGAGACGTTCAATTACGTGCTGCAGGGCACGCTGAAAGTGGAAATGGACGGGCAGCAGTTTCTGGTGCCGAAAGGCTGTCTCCTCCACATACCGCCGAACATGGTGCACACCGCGGTGGCGACCGACGAGGAAGAAGCCGTGTATCTGGTATGGCGGGACCGGGTGGGCGAGAAGGCCGGACAGCCTTCGGTCGTGGAAGTGTGATCGCGTGACGCGTGCAGGCGGGCCGATGCTGCGGAACGGTTCGGTGCGGCCCTGGCGGGCCGCACCGAAAGCCGCTTAGTCGTCGACGGGGCCGCCGCCGAACGGAAACGGATCATGCGCCTCGACTTCGCGCTTGCTCACGCCCCAGACTTCGGGGCTCTCGCCGACGCGCGCGATGCGCTCGGCGTAGCTTTCGAGCGCCGGCAGGTTGAAGTCGCCTTCACCGTCCATGGGGTAGGGCGAGGCTTGCACGATTTCGCCGCTTGCCGTGAGTTGCGCGAGCGCGTTACCGATCGACGCCCCCGAAAGGCCGAGCGCCAGGACGGACAACACCAACAGTGATTTGCTTTTCATGATGAGCTCCTTTAACGATCGAGTGCGCGCCTTTATCGGTGCATCTGGGCTTACGAGAGACGCGCTTCAACTCGCCTGGGCCCGATCTTCTGCCGCACTCTTGCGGCTTGGATTGAGCGCATCTTATTGATCGGGTGAAGATAAAAATATTAGCTCGATGGCTTACGCCCGCCGGCCATAGGCCGCCTCGAGGCCGCGCATGATTGGAGACCGAAAATGAGACCGCTTAGCCGTTACAGTTTCCTCGCCGTGCTCGCGCTCGGCGCCCTCTTCGTCTCGCCGTTCGCTGAGGCGCAGATACGCCTCGGCCAACGCGCCTGCCAGACGTATGCGAGCTGGTCGGGCAACCTCGTGTGGGCGCGCGACCTCGGCGCCGACAAGGAGAAGGCGAGGGCCGAGTTGATCTCGCTCGACGAGAAAACGCCCTCCAGCATCTACGCGCTGATGCTGCGCAACCTCGAATCCTTGTGGACGACCAGCGCCAACTGGGAATCGGTCACGCTGGTGATCCTGCAGGACTGCATCAACAGGCGCGGGATGTATGAGGCCGGGACGTGAGCGATAATCGACCTGGCGCAGCCCTTTAATAAACACTCACCGGGAGAAGACCATGGGTAACAACATCGAGCTCACCGCGGCCGACGGCCACAAATTTTCTGCATACGTCGCGGAGCCGTCCGGCAAGGCCAAAGGCGCTTTGGTACTCGTGATGGAAATATTCGGCGTGAACAGCCACATCAGGCAGACCGCGGACGGGTTCGCCGCGGATGGCTATCTCGTCATCGCACCGGCGTTCTTCGATCGCGTGCAGCGCGGGCTCGACGTCGGCTACACGCCGCAGGACATCGAGATGGCGCGCGGGCTGATGCAGAAAATGACGTTCGACGACGCGCTGAAAGACGTCGAGGTCGCGAAAAAACACGTCGCTTCCGCCGGCAAGGTCGGCATCATCGGCTATTGCTGGGGCGGCGCGCTCTCGTTCAAGTCCGCGTGCAACGTCGACGGGCTCGCGTGTGCCGTTGCGTATTACGGCGGCGCGATCCCTTCGATGATCAACGAGAAACCGAAATGTCCGGTGCTGTTCCACTGGGGCGAGACCGACGCTTCGATCCCACTGGAAAAAGCGAAGGAAGTGGCGGCCGCGCACAAGGACCAGATCCATCACTTCTATCCCGGCTCGGGACACGGCTTCAATTGCGACCAGCGCGGCTCCTACAACGCGGAATCGGCCGGGGTCGCGCGCGGACGCACGCTCGAGTTCCTGACGAAACACATCGGGTAAGACCACCGGCTGCGTCCCGTCGCGATGACGCACCCTATGTCATTGAGGAAGGCTCTGACGAAGCAATCTCGGGGATCCCCGGGATCGCCACGGCGCACTTGCCGCTCCTCGCGATGACAGCTACGGATGCTTCAGTCGTAAACCGTTTCGGAATACGAGGCCGGGTCGACGGCGACTTCGATCACCGTAGGCCCGCTCGCTGCGAGCGCCCGCGTGAGCTCGCGCTCGAGCGCCGCGGCGGTGCGCACGCCCACCGCCGGCACGCCGAAGTAGTGCGCCGGAGGCTCGCGATAGTCGCCCCCGGATAGCGCCGTGCCGTAGCGCTCCAGCGAGCGGCGCTCCTGTTTCACCTTGAT
>CAZULX010000340.1:0-2662 GCA_964621335.1 uncultured Streptomycetaceae bacterium | reverse complement strand
TATACGACGCGTCAGATGCCGCCCAACGAAAAGGGGTTCGTCGGCTACGAAACCATCTGGAAGCCGTTCCAGAAGGAAGTCGAATACAAGACGCCAAAGACGCCGTAGGGGGCATACCGAGGCGCTCGTCCCCTAAGCGCTCCACCGGGCTGGCCTTCAGCGCGCGGAGTGGCCCACCAGCTTCACTTCGACTTTGTCCTCGGCTTCGATCGACGCGTAGTAGACGCGCAGAACGTCGAGCACTTCGGGGCGGCTGAATTCGGGCGGCACCTCGGCGCCCTCGGAGAGCCACTTGCGCAGCTTCGTGCCGGACACGAGCAGCCGGTCGTTCTCGCCGTGAGGGCACGTTCGCGCCGAGGCCATGCCGCCGCACGCGTAGCACCAGAACGTCCAGTCGATTTTGAGCGGCTGCGTCTGAAGCGCGTCGCGCGGGATCTCGTCGAAGATGTGGTGCGCGTCGAAAGGACCGTAATAGCTGCCGACGCCGGCGTGATCGCGCCCGACGATCAGGTGCGAACAGCCGTAGTTCTGGCGGAAAACCGCGTGCAGCAGGGCCTCGCGCGGCCCGGCATAGCGCATGTCGAGCGGATAGCCCGCCTGCACCACGGTGCCCGGGACGAAGTATTTGCCGATCAGCGTCGAAATCGCGGTCATGCGCACGGGGGCGGGGATGTCGCCGGGCTTGAGGGCGCCGAGCAGCGAATGGACGAGCACGCCGTCGCAGATCTCGATCGCGACCTTCACCAGGTACTCGTGCGAACGGTGCATCGGGTTGCGCGTCTGGAAGGCCGCAACCTTGGACCAGCCGAGACGCTCGAACTCCGCGCGCGTCTCGGCCGGCGTCATGTAGCGCGAGCGGTAGCGTGCCTTGAAGCCGCCGTCGGAGAGCACCTTGAGCGGCCCTGCAAGATTCGTTTCGCCCTGCGCGAGCACCATCTTCACGCCCGGATGCTCGGCGTCGGTCGTGCGGAAGACCGACATGCATTCGTGCGTCTTGTCGACCGTGTATTTCTCGCGCACGGTCATCGTGGCGAGTATGTCTTCGGAATCGGGATCGACCAGCGCGATGTCGGTGCCGACACGGATGTCTTTGGCCGCCGCGCTGTCCGCCGACAGCGTAATCGGAATGGGCCAGAACAGACCGCCAGTGGTGCGGTAGCTGTCGCACACACCCTGCCAGTCGGCGTGCGTCATGAAACCGTCGAGCGGCGTGAAGCCGCCGATGCCGAGCATGACGATGTCGCCTTTTTCGCGCGAGCTCACGCGAAGCTTGCGCAGCGAACGGGCGCGGGCGAGCTCCCCCGCGAGTGCGTCTCCCTCCAGGAGCAGCGGTTTCAAATCTCCTCCCCCGTGGGGGCGAACCAGACCGGGCATGTGCTGTCCTCTTGTGTGAAACGCCGGGCAACCGGCGCCATTGTGCGAAGCGCCCGCAAGCGGGGCAAGCGGTAATTTCTGATTGCTCTATAAGGGGAGCTGATTCTCCTCGAGATCTTTCCCTCACCCCCAGGGAGATTGTCGCGTAATGGGCTCATAAGCAATTTCGAATCAGCATGAGCGGCATGCTGGTTAAAATACGCGTTTGCAAGTACTGCCGCGATGTCAGAAGTTTCCGCAGCAACACTCGCCCAGCCGCTCGAAATCAAGACCACGACGTGCTACATGTGCGCATGCCGCTGCGGCATACGCGTGCATCTGCGCGCTGGTGAAATCCGTTATATCGACGGCAATCCCGACCATCCCATCAACAAAGGGGTGATCTGCGCCAAGGGCGCCTCGGGGATCATGAAGCAGTATTCGCCGGCGCGCCTCACGCAGCCGCTCAGGCGCAAGGCCGGCGCGGAGCGCGGAAGCGCCGAGTTCGAAGCGATTTCGTGGGAAGAAGCTTTTGAACTCATGGTTGAGCGGCTGTCGAAAATCCGCGCGACCGACCCGAAGAAGTTCGCGTTCTTCACCGGGCGCGACCAGATGCAGGCGATGACCAGCATGTTCGCCCGCCAGTTCGGTACGCCCAATTACGCGGCGCACGGCGGCTTCTGCTCGGTCAACATGGCCGCCGGAATGATCTACACCATCGGCGGCTCGTTCTGGGAGTTCGGCGGCCCCGATCTCGAGCGCGCGAAGCTTTTCGTCATGATAGGCACCGCGGAGGATCACCACTCCAATCCGCTCAAGATCGCTATTTCGAAATTCAAGAGGAGCGGCGGGCGCTTCATCTCGATCAACCCGGTGCGCACCGGCTATTCGGCGATCGCCGACGAGTGGATTCCGATCAGGCCCGGCACCGACGGCGCGCTGCTGCTAGCGCTCGTCCACGAGATCATCCAGACCGGGCTCTACGACCGCGATTTTCTCGCGGCGTATACGAATGCCGGCTACCTCATCGATGTCGATCCTCAGAGCGGGAGCCAGGGCCTCGCGTTGCGCTCCGGGGAAGACCAGGGCCACGGCAGCCCGCACTTCGCGAACGACGAGCTGTGGTGGGACCGCATCAGCGAGCAGCCCGTCGTCAACCATACGCCCGGCGCCGAAGGCCGCGGAACCAATCTGGAATCGGCACTCCGGGACGCCATCGCAGCGCTCCCAGCGGGGTTGGTACCGAGGATCGTCCTCGTCTCGGATGGGATGGAGAACAGCGGCAGCATCGCTCGGGCAGCCTGGCAGG
>CAZULX010000339.1:0-3981 GCA_964621335.1 uncultured Streptomycetaceae bacterium | reverse complement strand
GATTCCGGATCAAGTCCGGAATGACGGCGTGTCGGTGCGCCTCGCGCGTCCGATGCGCCGCTAGCGATCGGCGCACTTCGGGTCCGGCGCGGGAACGGTGCGTGCAGGTTGCGGGCGGCGAAGGGAGTGCGGATGAAGCGGCATCGTTTTCTACCATTGATCGCGTGCGTGTGCGTAGCCGCCGCCCAGGCGTCGGAGCCGCAGGGCGAGACCGCGGCGCCGGGGAAACCGCCGGGCGCCGAAATCCAGATCTTCGTCGAGAACGACAAGTGGTCGAGCACCGACCGCTATTACACGAACGGACTCAAGATCGGCCTCGGTGTGGCGGCGCGGCACATCCCGGGCGAAGGCCCGGTGCGCGACGCCCTCGATGCGTTCGGCGACGCGATCAACTGCGAAAGAGTGAGGTCGCTCAACGGCGGGTTGTTCCTCGGGCAGAACATGTACACGCCCCGCGACACCGATGTCACGACCGCCCAGCCGTTCGACCGGCCGTGGGCGGCGTGGCTCTACGTCGGCGCCGTGCTGCAGGTATTCAGGACGTGCGGAGGAAATCGCAGCGCGCTCGACACCGTGGAGCTCGACATCGGCGTGGTGGGACCGGCGGCGCTCGGCGAAGAGACGCAGAACCTGTGGCATCGCATCATCAACGTACCCGAAGCGAAAGGCTGGGCGAACCAGCTGCCGAACGAGGCTGCGTTCCTGCTCTCCTACCTGCACAAGGAAAGAATCGGCGGGAAATACTTCGAGGTGATTCCGCACGTCGGTGCCGCGGTCGGGACGGTGATGACGTTCGTGCGCACCGGCGCGCTCATTCGCGCGGGTCACAACATGACTGGCTTCGGGCCCGACCGCATAGAGCCCGGCGGCGCGATGCTCCAGAATTACCGCACGAGCAAGCGCTGCGAGACGTGGCGGCCGTGCGAGGCCTACGTCTACGCGGGCATCGACGCGCGCGCCGTCGCCTACAACATCTTTCTCGACGGGACGGTATTCAGGGACAGCCCCAGCGTCGATCGCAAGCACCTCGTTTACGATCTCAGCTTCGGCGCGTCCGCGCGCTTGGGTTTCATTCGGGTGACGGTGGGACGCGTCACGCGCAGCGAGGAATTCACTTCGCCCTTACGCGGCGGCGGCAGGCAGACTTTCCACTCCTTCAATCTCGGCTTCGAGTTCTAACCCCGCCGGAAGCTCGCGCAGTACTCGGCCGGGCCCTGCCAGTTCTGGTCGACGACGCGGCCCTTGTCGAAGAAGATCGTGCGCTCACAGCGCAGGAACTCACCGCCGCCGCCGGGTCCCATCGTGACGCCGGTGCCGAAGCCCACGCCACCGCTGCCGCCGAAAATGCCGATCGAAGGCCAGATCGACGCGCGCGAGGCGATGCTTTCCGAAACCCAGGTGTGGGCGTCGCGGCCGTCGGGGAGCTTGGTCGTCCGCGCCGGCGCGCCCCAGCTCCTGACGATGTCCTCGTACGAAGCGCCCTGCCAGGACGTCCTCGCCGACCCCACGTCCGCGTCGCCGCCCGGAGTGCTCGCGCAACCGGCCACCAAAACGAGTAATGCCGCCATGAACCTCATATCTGCCTCTATCCGGGACTGATGGGCCGGTACTTAGCGATTCCCGTGCCAGGCCAGGGACCGCAGCTTTTCGACGCGGGCAACTGAGCATCGTCGCGGGCGCGCCGCCGTTATAAGGGACGTTGACGATGTCGACCACAACACGCCGCACCACCGCTCGTCAGCGCTCGCGCAGCAGGGCCTCGAGCACGTTCTGCGCCACCGGTTTGACGAGGTGATGGTCGAAGCCGGCCTGTTCGGACTTGATGCGGTCTTCGTTCTGGCCGTAGCCGGTGAGCGCGACGAGCAGCGTCGCCCCGCCGTCGTGCGAGCGCAGGCGCTTGGCGACTTCGTAGCCGTCGATGCCGGGCAACCCGATGTCGACCAGCACGCAATCGGGCCCGGTTTTGAGCGCGAGCGCAACACCCGAAGGGCCGTCGAACGCGACGTGCACCTCGTGACCTTTCAGCCGCAGCAGCATCGCGAGGCTTTCGGCGGCGTCCACGTTGTCATCGATCAGGACGATGCGCCGCGGCATCTCGCGGCCCGACTCGGGCTTTGCCGGCTGGCCCGAGCGCAGCGCGCGCGTGCGGAGCGGCAGCCTGACGATGAATTCGCTCCCGTGCCCGAGCCCGTCGCTTTTCGCCTCCACCGATCCGCCGTGCAGCTCGACGATGTTGCGGACCAGCGAAAGCCCGATGCCCAGACCTTCCGGCCGCCCGGCGCTCGCGTGCGCCTGCGTGAACAGATCGAAAACGACCGTGATCGATTCCGGTGCGATGCCGATCCCGTGGTCCTTCACGCTGATCGCGATGCCGTCGTCGTCCTGCGCCGCGCTCACCACGATCTCACCGCGCGCGTCGCTGTAGCGCGCCGCATTGTCGAGAAGGTTGCGAACGACCTGGACGAGCCGTTCGAAATCGCCTTCGATGTCGACCGGCTGCGCGAACGGCACGACCCTGACCGTCTGCCCGCGCTCGTCGGTTAGCGGCTGCGCGAGCTCCACCGCCTGCCACAGCACCGCATTCGCGTCGACCGGCTCCTTCTGAAGCGGGATCGTGCCCTGCGTGATGTGCGAAACGTCGAGGAGCTGGTCGACGAGACGCGAGAGGTGATCGACCTGGCGCGAGATCATCTCGCGCGCTTTCTCGAGCGCGGGGTCCTTTTGTCCGATGACGCGCATGATCTCGACGGCGTTCCGAATCGGCGCGAGCGGATTGCGGAACTCGTGCGCGAGCGTGGTGAAGAGCTCGTTGCCGACGCGCTCGTTCTGCAGCCGCTCGAGCTTCGCTTCGGCGTCCGCGAGCCGCGCTTTGAGCGCGGTCAGATCGGCAGGGACCTGCTCGCGACGGGTCACGCCGCCTTTGCCGTCGGAATGCGGCCGAGGATTCCGGTGCGCTCGACGTCGGCGCGCAGCTCGGCTCGTTCGTCCGCGGTGATCTGCGGCAGCCCCGGGCGCACCGGGCCGCCCGCGAGGCCCATCAACTCGCTCCACGCCTTGACGTAGGCGCACGGAACGATCTTGTCGTCGCTCCAGCGGTTGCGGTACCACTTCAGGTGCACTTTCCTGAGCGGCTCGAGCTGCTTCGAGATTTTCCCGGCATCGTCGTAGCGCTGCGAGAGCGCAAGCGCGACGTACTCGCGCAAAGGCTGCCACGTCGCGGTCTGGTAGAGGTAGGGCGTCTGCGAAGACTGGTAGACCTGCTGCCCGTACTCCCGGACCATGGTGAGCAGATGGGCTTCGTTCGGGTCGCTCAGGACGAGCCTGTCGCCGCAGAGCCTGTGCACCTGCGCGTAATGATCGATTCCCCACGCGAGCTTGATGCCGCAGACGTTGTCGATGTCGGCAAGGCGGGCGATCAGCTCCGGCGACATGCTGTAACCCGCATAGCGCGCGTCGAACATCCAGAGTCCGATGTCCACGCGCTCAGCGACGAAGCGGAACCAGTCGTGGACGGTGTCCTCGCTCATCGGCGGATAATACGGGTTCATGACGATCGCGAAATCCGCGCCCGCGGCCTGCGCATGCCGCGTGAGCTGGATGGTCTCGTGCGCCGAAGGGTGCGCCGTGTGCGCGAGAATCTTGCAGCCGCCGCGCCTCGCTTCGTCGACGACGATTTCCAGCACGCGCTTGCGCTCGTCGTGAGTGAGCGCCCAGAACTCGCCCATCGTGCCGCAGCACAGGACGCCGTCGACTTTGAGGTTGCGCGTGAGATGGCGCATGTTGCCGCGCAGGCCGCGCTCGTCGATCTGGAGGTCCGGCTTGAACGGAGTCGTCAGCGCGGCCCATACACCGCGGAACTGTGCGCGCGCTGCGGCCTTCGCTTCCGATCTGGAGTAGTTCAAGACGCCCTCCTGTGGAGTGGCAGCGGAGCCATCATGCCACCCGCGCGCTCGCCTGGGCAACCGCGCCGGGACCGGCCTC
>CAZULX010000338.1:0-3994 GCA_964621335.1 uncultured Streptomycetaceae bacterium | reverse complement strand
CGAGCGCGGCGGCGTCCACCGGAGTTCCGATCAGCGCGGCCGCGGCCTCCGACACCAGCAGGGCGCGCTCGGCGACGGCGCCGAGGCTGACTCGTGCGTGGCTGCAGACACCTTTTCCATCCAGCGTGAGGCTGACCCCCGCGCCGACCACCGCAATATCCATCTCGGTGCGCGGGATGAAGCGAAGATAGGCATCGCCCGAATGCGGCGGGCGCGGCGGCAGCAGGAATGACGCGACGATCTCGCCCTTCGCAAGAGAGGTCTTGCCCGGCCCGGTGGCGATCTCTTCGACCCGTGCCTCGCGTCTGCCGTCGGGCCCCACGATGCTCGCGATCGCGCCCGCGGCGATGAGGGCGGGAACGCTGTCCGCCGCCGGTGAGGCGTTGCACAGATTGCCGCCCACGCTCGCGCGTCCCTTGATCTGGGTCGAGCCGATCAGCCCGGCGGCCTCGGTCACGCCGGGCCATGCCTTCGCGAAGGCCTCGTGCTCGAGCAGCTCCATGCTGGAAACTGCCGCGCCGAAACGAAACCCGCCGTTTTCGACAACGATCGACGTCATCTCGGGGATGCCCTTGATGTCGACCAGGAGCTCGGGCTCGACGCGGCCGGCACGCATGTGGATCAACAGGTCCGTGCCGCCGGCCAGCACGCGCGCGTGTCCTTTTGCCCCCGCCAGCAGCTCAACCGCCGCCGCCAGCGTCCGGGGCGCTTCATAACGCATGTCGCTCATCTCGCTTCCTTTCGTTGAACCGGGTCAGAGTAACATTTCGCAGCGATTATGACTCCGACCCGGATTACCCAAGAGCTCGTCGGCCGCGAGAACGTCGATGAGATCGACCGCATGATCCGTGGCCCCTCTGCCGTCATTCTGGACCGCGCGATGGCGCGAGGTGATCCAGAATCCATTGTCGAGCGGTTTAACGATGGATTCCGGATCGAGTCCGGAATGACGTCGGGGGGGTGGTCATGCGGAGGGGATGTTCTGCTCGCGACTTCACACCCGCCCGAGCCTCCGCTGTCACTTCGTGTCAAAATCCCCCCATGTCCGAACCCCAGGAATGGGCCTTCCGCGAGTCGCTGCAGCCGAAGCCCGACGAAACCCAGTTCGACCTCGCACGCGCGCTCGATGCGATGGTATTGGTGCGCGCGGAAGTGCCTGCTGACGGGTACACCGTGTCCAACCTCGGCACCGAGCGCGGCGGTTACGGCGTGGTGATCCGCGAGGATGGTCTCGTGCTCACCATCGGTTATCTCATCAACGAGGCGTCGCAGATCTGGCTCACCAGCAATCGCGGTGCGGTCGTGGAGGGCTACCGGGTTGCGTATGACCACACGACCGGCTTCGGCCTGGTCCAGCCGCTGGGCAAGCTCGATGTGCCGCACCTTGCGCGCGGTCTCGCAGCCGACGTGAAAGTCGGGGACTCGACCTACGTGATCGGCCATGGCGGCCTCGCCCATGCGCTCAAGACACAGGTCGTCGACAAGCGCGAGTTCGCCGGCTCCTGGGAATACGTGCTCGACGAGGCGCTCTTCACCGCGCCGGCACATCCGCAGTGGGGCGGAGCCGCGCTGCTCGATGCGCAGGGCGATCTCATCGGCATCGGCTCGCTGCTGGTGACGCACGAGGTGAAAGGCGAGGCGATGCACGCCAACATGTTCGTGCCGATCGACCTGCTGAACCCCATCCTCGATGCCATGCTGCAAACCGGCCGCAGCCCGCACCCGCCGAATCCGTGGCTCGGCATGTCCACGCAGGACGACGCGGAAGGCAAACTGATCGTCACCAGACTCGCGGCGGGCGGCCCGGCCCAGCGCGCCGGCGTTCGTGCCGGCGACATGGTGCTGGGTGTCGGCGAGCTCCGCGCGAGCGGGCTCGCGGAATTCTTCCGGGCCGTGTGGCGGCTCGGCGCGGCCGGCGTCGAGGTGCCGATCACTCTCGCGCGCGACGGCGACGTTCTTCGCATCACGGTCAAATCGGCCGACCGCAGTGACTTTCTGAAGAAACCCAACCTGCATTAGGGAGACGCCAGATGTACGATCTCGTGATTCGTAACGGCACCGTAGTCGACGGAACAGGACTGCCGAGATATCGGGCGGACGTCGGCGTGAGCGGCGATCGGATTGCGGCGATCGGGCGCATACGCTCACGCGGAAAAGAGGAAATAGACGCCACCGGCCAGGTCGTCTCTCCGGGCTTTATCGACGGGCACACCCACATGGACGCGCAGGTCTTCTGGGATCCGCTGGGAAGCTGCTCGTGCTGGCACGGCGTCACGACAGCCGTGATGGGCAACTGCGGGTTTACGCTCGCACCGGGCTCCGCCGAACAGCGCGACATGATCCTCAGCAACATCATCCGCGCGGAGGACATCTCTCCCGAGGCGATCGGGGCCGCGGTCAAATGGAACTGGACGACGTTCAGGGAGTACATGGACGTCGTCGACAAGCTGCCGAAGGCGATCAACTACGCCGCGAACATCGGACACTCCGCGCTGCGCACGCACGTCATGGGCCCGCGCGCTTTCGAGCAGCACGCCTCGCACGACGACATGGGCGCGATGGAGCACGAGCTCCTCGACGCGCTCGACGCCGGCGCGATCGGCTTCACGAGCTCGCTTTCGACAGGCCACAAGCTGCCGGAGCCGGACAACCGGCCCGTCGCGTCGAACCACGCTTCCTGGGACGAGGTCGCACAGCTCGTATGCCTCATGGGTTCGACCGGCCACGGCATATTCGAGTATTCGCGGGAAAAAGAGTCGCGCTCGAAGGACCCCGCGGTCCGCAAGGTCGTCAACGACCGCTTGAAAGATCTCGCGGTGAAGAGCGGCGCGCCCATCACCTTCGGCATGCCGGCGGGAACGCCCGGGTCGCGGGATCTTCTGAACCTCCTGGACGAAACTGCCGAGGCGGGCGGGCGCATGTTCGGCCAGACGCACACCCGCGGCATTTCCCACATGCTGTCGTTCAGGGGGCGCCTCCAGTTCGACGACCTCGCCGAGTGGGCGGAAGTGCGCGCGCTTCCGATTGAGGAGCAGCGCAAGGCATTCACCGATCCGGAGCGGCGGCGTCGCCTGGTGGAGGCGACGAAGACCGGCGTCTATCGGACCGGGGGCGGAGAGCCGCGCAAGCCCGACTACAAGAACATGTATGTCGTCTACAGCGCCGTGTCGCGCAACCCCAGCGTCGCCGAGCTCGCGGCGCAGCGAAACGTGGATCCGGTGGAGGTCATGATGGACCTCGCCGTGGGCTCCGACTTCAATCAGCTCTTCATGCAGTTCGACGAGACGACCGTGCCGAAGAACGATGCGGAGGCGCTGGCGACGTTGCGGCATCCCCGGACGGTCATGACGTTTTCGGATTCCGGCGCGCACGTGAGCCTGATCATGGACTCTTCGATACACACGCATCTGATCGCCTACTGGGTGCGCGAGCGCAATGCGTTCTCGCTCGAAGAAGGCGTGAAAATGATCACCCTCACGCCGGCGATCGCGTGGGGGTTCACCGACCGCGGCCTGGTGCGTCAGGGCAGCATCGCGGATCTCAACGTGTTCGACCCCGCGGTTCTCGCGCCGGCGATGCCGACGATCGAGTACGACCTTCCGACCGGAGCGCGAAGACTCAAGCAGAAGTCGACCGGCATCATGGCGACGATAATCGCCGGCAAGGTGGCATTCAGGGACGGCGAGCATACGGGCGCGCTGGGCGGGAAGCTGCTGCGGTCGAGCGCGGGGGGCGTGCAGTAACGGCTACTACGCCTGCCGTAGCCGGTAGATCGCGGTATGGCGCACTTGCGCCACCGCGCGAATTGCGTCGGCTACGATGACGACGTCGAGATCGACGAAGCGGTGGCCGTTGCGCTCGTAGTTCGCCGCGACCTCCGCGTGCGCTGCGAGCGATACACCGGCGTGCGCCAGGGCGCAGTGGCGAACCGAGCTCGCCGCGTGTATCCACGGCCCGAGCTTCACGTTTTCCTTCAGCGCGGAATTGGACAGGC
>CAZULX010000337.1:0-2774 GCA_964621335.1 uncultured Streptomycetaceae bacterium | reverse complement strand
GGGGGTGGTCGCCGCCGCCTGGGGCATCGAAGCGAGCTTCTATGTCATGGGCGCGCTATTCCTCGCCGGAACCGCCGTGCTCGCGTTCGTCGCTACCCGTCTTCAGGCGAACCGCACCGCGTAAATCGGCGGCAGGTGCGCCGATACGCATTGCCACGAGTCGCCGCGGTTGTCCGAAACCCACAGTCCGCCGGTTGTCGAGCCGATCGCAAGGCGCTCACCTTCGGCGTCGATGTCGAGGCCGTGGCGATAGATGAGATCGTAGGCCGGCGCCGGCGGCAGCCCTTCGCGCAGCACTTCGAACGTGCGCCCGCCGTCGCGCGTGCGAGTGACCGCGAGCTCGCCGTTCACCGGCACGCGAAGCTCGTCCTTGATCGCCGGAACGAACCACGCGGTCTCGGCGTCGTTGGGATCGACCGCAACCGCGAAACCGAAGTTGGAAAGCGCCGGCTCCCTGATCTCCTGCCAGCTCGAAGCGCCGTCGGTCGAGCGAAACATCGCGTTGTGATGCTGCACCCACATCACATCGGGCTTCGCTCTGCACGCGACCATGCGGTGTACGTCCTGCACGTTGGGGTCGTTCTGGCGCTCGGGTGGCATGTAGAGCGCGAACATGCCGCTCGCGCGGCAATCCCACGTTTCGCCGCCGTCGCGCGTCTGCCACACGCCGCCGGTCGATACCGCCGTGGTGATGCGGCGGCTGTCGCGCGGATCGACGCAGATCGAATGCATGCCCGGCAAGTCGTAGCCGCCGCCGGACCATTCGGCGCGCTCGGGGCGGTCCCACAGGCCTCGCATGAGCGACCAGTTGTCGCCGCCGTCGCGCGATCGGAAAAGACCGCCCGGATTGGTGCCCGCCCACAGCACGCCGGGCTCGTCCGCCCCGCCGGTTTCCATGACCCAGATCTGGTCGAGCTTCCACGGCGAGCCGGGCGCGTTCTCGGGCTGCGGCGGATACGCCGGGGACGCGTGCTCTTCCCACGTCTTGCCGCCGTCTTTGGAGCGCCGCATCTTGACCCCGAAGTGTCCGAGGTTGAGCGCGGCGTAGAGCGTACCGTCGCGCCGGTCGGGCAACACAGCGGTCACCGGGTCGCCTAGAAGCGCGGGCGGCAGCGCCGACCACCGGCCGCCTTTGCGCTCGATCGTGAACAAGCCTTTGCGTGTAGCCACATACAGTCGATCGCTCATTCCATTCTCCTGTCAGCCTCCGGACAAAGCCTGGAAAACGCAGATCTCGCTACCCGGCCCGACCGTGTCGCTCTGGCGCTGCCGGTCCGCGATGCGCTTCCCGTCTATATAGATCACCACGTGCTTGCGCAGGTGGCCCTGCTCGTCGACCACATAGTCGCGGACCTGCGGCGACTGCGCGAATACCGCCGCCAGGACCTGCGCCACGGTCGCGCCGTCCACCTCGCGCTCGGGCACGGCGACGTGGCGCTGCAGGTTGGAGGTGAAGACGACGCGAGGCATTTCCCGATAGTCGAACGGAGAGGCCGGAAATCGACAAGCCTTCGGAACCTACACCAGATTCGACGGCCGTGTGTGAGACTAGCGCGATGCAAACCGACGAGAAGGTACCGCGATGACTACTGAAACCGGAATCGTAAGAGTGCGTCTGGAAGATCGTCCCGCGGGGCAGGTGGCGTGGGTCACGGTCGACAACGTCGAGCACAGGAACCGGCTCGGCAAGAGCGGCAAGGACGATCTCATCGCGGCATTCTCGAAGCTCGCCGCGAACGAGAACCTGCGGGTCGCCGTGTTGACGGGCGCCGGCGACAAGTCATTCATTGCGGGTTCCGACATCTCCGAGATGCGCGACCAGGACGTCGCCGGTCAGCGCGTGGTCGGCACCAAGACGCATCTCGCGTGCGACTCGATCCGGCAGTTGCCCGTGCCGGTGATCGCCCGCATCAACGGCTACTGTCTCGGCTCCGGAATGGAGCTCGCGGCGGCGTGCGACATGCGCGCAGCGGCCGATCACGCGAAGTTCGGCATGCCCGAAGTGAAGTTCGGTCTGCCCTCGGGCATGGAAGCGTGCCTCCTGCCGCTCCTCATGGGCTGGGGCAAGACGAACGAAATCGTGCTCACGGGGGAAATGATGGACGCGCAGGAAGCCTATCGGTGCGGTTTCCTCGAGCGTCTCGTGCCCGCCGCGGAGCTCGATGCGGCCGTCGAGAAATGGGTCGCCGCCATCTGCGGTGCGGGAGCGCGGGCCGTCCGCCTGCAAAAGGGACTGGTTCGCGACTGGGAGCGCATGTCGATCAGGGACGCGATACACCAGGGCATCGAGATATGCGCCGAGTCGCGCACCACCGACGAGCCCGTGCGCCTCATGCAGGCATTCATGGATCGCAAGAAGAGCAAGTGAGGGCAGGCATTACCGCCCATTGATGCGATAGGCCGGCGGCAGGCCTAAAGTTTCGCCGCGCGGCGCCGTAATGGAGCCGATGACGCCAGCCCTGCCCAGGAATATCGAGCGGTTCGAGCTTCAACGCGTCCTGGGCTCGGGCGTCCAGGGCACCGTTTATCTCGCACGCGACCCGCGCCTCGACCGCCAGGTCGCGATCAAGACGCTTACCGTCGGCGGCACCGAAGCCGAGCACCGCGGGCGGGTCGACACCCTCCTCGCCGAGGCGCGCATCGCCGGCCAGCTTTCGCATCCGAACATCGTGCCGCTGTACGACGCGGGCGAGGACGCCGGCGTGCCGTATCTGGTTTTCGAGTACGTCCAGGGGCAGGTCCTTTCGGAAGTGCTCGCCGAAGGCCGCAAGCTG
>CAZULX010000336.1:0-4134 GCA_964621335.1 uncultured Streptomycetaceae bacterium | reverse complement strand
GCAGCAGGCTGCACGTCACGTAAACGAGCCGGCCACCCGGTTTGACGAGCGTCGAGGCCGCCCGCAGGATGGCTGCCTGCCGCACTCGCATTTCGGCGACGCTCTCGGGCGATTGCCGCCATTTCAGGTCCGGGTTGCGCCTCAGGGTGCCGAGCCCGCTGCAGGGCGCATCGACGAGGACACGGTCGATCTTGCCTGCGAGGCGCTTCACTTTGGTGTCGTGCTCGCTGCGCAGGAGATGCGGATGGAGATTGGAGAGCCCCGAGCGTTTCAGGCGCGGCTTCAGCCGCGAGAGGCGCGCCGGTGAGACGTCGAACGCGTAGAGGCGTCCCTGCGAGTGCATCATCGCGCCCAGCATGAGCGACTTGCCTCCGGCGCCGGCGCAAAAATCGATCACGAGCTCGTGCCGTCGCGGCGCCACCAGCAGGCCGGCGAGCTGACTGCCTTCGTCCTGCACCTCGATCGCGCCTTCGAGAAACAGCGGATGCCGGTTGAGAGCGGGGCGTCCGAGTATGCGCACGCCAAAAGGCGAGTAGGGCGTCAGGCTCGCTTCGAGCCCGCTTGCGCGCAGCGCGCGCAATACCGTATCGCGGTCGCTGCGCAGCGTGTTCACGCGCAAGTCGAGCGGCGCAGGCTCCTGAAGCGCGAGGCCGAGCGTAAGTATTTCCGATTCCGGACGATCGTTTGCGAGGCGCTCCCAAACCCAGTCCGGCAGCTCCGCGCGCACTGCCGCCGGAAGGCCGTCGAGCGCCGCCGCGGCAACGCCCGAAAGCCATTCCCCCTCGCCCGGTTTCAAAACCGCTGACATCTCGCTCGCGCCGAGGCCGCCGAAGCGGCGCAGCCAGGCGAGGATGAGGCGCCGCGGCCCGACCGCGCCCGCGACGTGGTCGAGCACGCGTTTGTGCCTCAATACGCCGAATACGGACTCCGCGACAAATGCGCGCTCATCCTGGCCGAGCGCGCGATGCTCACGGAAGTACTGGCTCAGCACGGAGTCCGCCGGATACTCGAAGCCGAGCACCCGGTGCAGCGCGTCGGCCGCGGCCGCGAGAGATTTCGGATGGACTTTCACTATGTTAGAGGCTCTTAGTCTTCGCTCAGCCGGATCTCGGTGACGACCTGCTCGCCTGCGAGCTCGCCGTCCCGTCCATAGAAGCGGATGCGCACCGGCAGGTGGCGATATTCGGTGGCTAGCCACAGCTCGATCGTTTCCGTTCCTGCGGCTCGCACCTGGCGTATCGGCAACGCGCGCAGCACGCCGAGCGGCGTCTCGATTTTCTCTTCCGGCTCCACTTCGAGCTCGTAGCTTTCGAGCCGCGAGCCGTTCGTCACCGTCACGCGCGTTCGTCCGCGCGCCGGCGGATCGAGCGCGAGCTGATACATGAAGCTCACCAGATCCTGGCTGCCGCGCGGCAGCGACTCCTCGCGCTGCGCCGCAGGCGCGCCCAGCGATATGCTCCCCTTCGCCCAGTCGAAGCGAGCGCGCGCTTCCTCGACCCCGCGGCCTCGATTGCGGCTCATGAGAAACGTCTCGGGCTGCAATCCTTCGGGGGTCAGCGCGCCGCGGCTCAGATAGGTGCGATGCTGCGAGCGTATGACGTCGACGAGCCCGGTCGTTTCGGAATGGCTGGCGAGCTGGTAGCGGTTGCCCTCGATATGCCACGACTGCTCGGTGCGGCCGACCGGGAAACCGTCGCGTCCGTAGACCAGCGAGAACGAGATGCGGCCGCGGCGAGGGAAAGCGGGCAGCGCCGCGGGCTCGGGCTGGAGAGTCGTTGCAGGTGCAGTGGCGACGACGACGGGTTGCGGCGGCTCGGTTGCCGGGGGCTCTGCTGCGGCTTGCTCCTGGGCGGGCGCCGTTTCGGCTCCTTCTGCAGGCGAGGCGGCGTCGGGTGAAGGCGCGGTAAAGACGGGAACGTGCGCAACCGCCGGGCGTGAACGCCGCGGCTCGGCCTTGACGGTGCGTTTGGCGCGCGGCGTCGCTGCAGGCCTCGGCGCGGGTGCATTTTCGATACGCACGGCGAGCGGCGGCAGATCCTGCGGCTCGCGGGGGAGGTCGATGCGGTTGAGAGCGATCACTGCGGCGTGCGCCGCGCCCGAGAGCGCCGCCGCGATCGCCAGCCGGCGCCAGGCGCGGGCGTCAGTCACGGAGCTCGAGCGTCTGGATCATCTGCTCGAATCGCATGCCGTCTTTTTCCACGATCAGCATTTTCACCGGGAAATGGCGGTGCGCGTCCGACAGCCACAGCTCGGTCACCGTGTCACCGGGGTCGCGTTGCTTGACGAGATGCAGCGTTTTGAGGCGGCCGAGCGGCGTGTCGATTTCCACTTCCGGCGTGATGCGGTAACGATAGCGGTCGAGCTTGCGCCCATTGGTCATCGAAAAGTCGACGTAGCCCGATTTCGTGAGCGGCATGAGCATGAACTGGTACATGATCGAAAGGCGGTCCTGGGTGCCGGGCTCAACGCTCATCGATTCGACTTTGCCGCCGTGTCTCAACACGAGCTGAGCGTGCTGCCAGTCGAACGCGGCGCTCACCTGCCGCGGGTCGGCGGCGGCTCGCCGCGCTTCGAAGTTGAGCGGCCGCAGCCCTTTGCGCGTGAGCTCCCCGCGGCTCTCGAACCTGAGCGGCTGGCGCTGAATCAACACCGCGAGCCCGATCGGTTTCGTGTCGCTGACGATACGGTAAGTGCCGCGCTTGGTTACGAAATGCTCGCTGATGACGCCTATCGCCATGCCGTTCATGGAGCCGCTGTAGGTCGCCCTGATCTCCTTCGGGGCGGCCCACACTTGTCCCGCGAGCGCGGCGCAGGCGAGCAGCGCGGCGACTCGGGTTCGCTGAAAGAGGTCGCTTCTCACAGGATGAATGACCGCGGCGCGGGCTGCCGGTTCGCGCCCGCTCCATCCTCAGGAATCCGGCGCCGGAGACAGCAGCGCCCCGGCGCCTTCGCGCGCGCCCTCGACGTGAACGCGGCCGCCCGAGGCGAGTCGCACGCGGCCTTCGCAGAACCATCCGACCGCGAGGGGATAGATCCGGTGCTCCTGCTCGAGCACGCGCGCGGCGAGCGTCTCTTCGGAATCCGAGGCGAGCACGGGAACCGCGGCCTGCGCGATGATGGGGCCGTGGTCGAGATCCCGCGTCACGAAGTGCACGGTGCAGCCGTGGATGCGCACGCCGGCTTCGAGCGCGCGGCGGTGCGTGTGCAGCCCGGGGAAGGCCGGCAGGAGCGACGGATGTATGTTGACGAGCTTCCCGTCGAAGCGCGCGATAAAGCTGTCGGTGAGGACACGCATGAATCCGGCGAGGACGACGAGATCGGGCGCGTAGCCTTCTATCGCCGCGGCGAGCGCAGCATCGAAGGCCGCGCGCTCGGCAAACGCCCGATGATCGACCACGCTCGTCGGGACCCCGTGCGCGCGGGCGATCGAGAGACCGCCCGCGTCGGGAACGTTGCTGACGACCGCGGCGATCGTCCCCGGCACGCGCGCTTCGATCAGCGCTGCCATGTTGCTCCCGCGCCCGGAGATCACGACGACGATGCGCTTGGTATTCACGCGCATCAGCGCCTGATATCTCCCCTCTCCCCGCGGGAGAGGGGTCGGGGGTGAGGGAGGCGCACTGGGCTCACGCGACGATCGTCTGCGGCTCGTCGCCGCGGCGCCGCTCTATCGTGCCGATGCGATAAACGGTTTCGTCTGCCGCCGACAGGAGGCGCGTCGCGGCCTCGACGTCGGAGGGAGCGACCACGAGCACCATGCCGATCCCGCAGTTGAAGACGCGCGCCATTTCGTCCTCCGCGAGGTTGCCGTGCTGCTGGAGCCATGCGAACAGCGGCGGGAGCGCCCACGCGGCGCGATCGATGCGCGCCGTCAGATCGTCGGCGAGCACGCGCGGCACGTTCCCGGTGAGACCGCCGCCGGTGATGTGCGCGAGGCCTTTGACTTTCACCTCCCCGAAAAGCGCGCGCACCGGTTTCACGTAGATGCGCGTCGGCGCGAGGATGAGATCGGCGAGCGTCGCGCCGTGGAGTTTCGTGCCGAGATCGACGCCGCTTCTCTCGACGATCCGGCGGATGAGCGAATAGCCGTTCGAGTGCGCGCCGTCGCTCGCGAGCCCGAGCACGACGTCCCCC
>CAZULX010000335.1:0-3548 GCA_964621335.1 uncultured Streptomycetaceae bacterium | reverse complement strand
GTCCTCGGCGAAAATCACGTGATGCGTCGGGAAGCACGTCGAGATCAGCTTGAACTGACCGCTCGCCGGATCGTACATGGAGAGGTGGCGGTTGGCGGCGTTCAGCGGAAACACTTTCGCGGAAGGGTGAGCCGATCCCTTCTTGCAGAAGTCCGGATTGGCCGCCGGACGCACGCGCGCCGCCATCCAGACCCGGCCTTTCTCGTCCATCATCTGGTTGTGGATGCTGGTCTGGCTGTCCCAGATCGGCTCCGGCCCCCAGAACGGCGAGGGCGCCATCACGTTCCTCTTCGACGAGGGGGTCTTGGGATCGCGCACGGGGTGCCGCACCTGCGTCGCGGTATGCGCTTTGGGATCGAGCACCGGGAAGAAATCGGTGCTCTCCTCGGGCGCCCCGTAGAGCTTGCCGTTGGCATTGACGGTGGGTTTGCGCCGGTCGGTCGAGATGAGGTCGTGCATGTACCCCGTGGGCGTGCTCCAGTCCCACGAGGTGATGACGATGTTGCGCTCGACGCCCTGCGGCCGCGCCGGCTTGTCGAACGGCAGCTCACCCGCGGCGATCCGGTCCGTCCAGTCGCCCCACAAAGCGAGGGCACGCGGCGGATCGAGCCTGCCCAGCACGTTGACCATCTGGGTCATGGCCTGACCGGCGGTAATGCGCCGCGCCCACGCTTCGGACGACGTCTTGTAATGGGCGAAGTCCCTGGGCATCGTGCGCGTCCCCCTGGTGCCCAGCGCGTGACACGACATGCAGCCCGTCGTCTTGATCTGGTTCAGCCACTCCGGCTGGGATTTCATCTTCCCCGCGGGGAACTCGCTCTTCGCCGGGATTCCCAGCATCGAATACCAGTAGATGGGCGGATAGTATTCGGCGGCGGCAGCCGCATTCGGCGCCACCACCGCCTTGAGATCGAGCGTGCGGCCGGGCGCGGCCTGCACTTTGGGCGAATCGACCAGCCCGTAGCCGCGCACCCACACACTGTAGTTGGCTTTTGGAAGCTCGGGCATCACGTAGCGCCCGCGATCGTCTGTCACCACCATCTTCGCGAGCTTGGTGGGCAGGTCTTTCGTCTCCGCGATGACCCACACCCCCGCTTCGGGCCCCTGCGCGCTCCTCACGACGCCGGCGAGATCGTTCGCGCCGACGCGCATGGCGGGGTCGGCGCCCGGCGTCGTCTGGGACGCGCAAGCGGCCAGAATCGCCGCAAAAACGACTGCCGTGGCAGCCAGGAACACCGCTTTACTCGTTGTCATTTTCGCTCTCCCTGTGATCAAGACTCTTGCGGTATCGATCACTGACCAGTTTATCCGACATGCCTCGACCCGGACAAAATCAGCGGGAGTGCGATACTTCGGGCTTGTGATGTCCCCCGTTCATCTTCGACACAGGAAAGATTGCGCCATGACCACCCGCCCCCTCCCCCTCAACGGTTTCAAAGTGCTCGACCTCACGGCGCATCGCGCCGGACCCACGGCGGTGCGCCAGCTCGCCGACTGGGGCGCCGACGTGATCAAGATCGAGGCGCCGGGAGGCCCCGAAGTCGATGCGACCGGCAGCCGGCGCAGCGGCCCGGACTTCCAGAACCTGCACCGCAACAAGCGCAGCCTCAGCCTCAATCTCAAGACGCCTGAAGGGCGCGAGATTTTCTTCAAGCTCGCGAAAGACGCGGACGTCGTCGTGGAAAACTTCAGGTCGACGGTCAAGCACAAGCTCGGCGTCGATTACGAGGCGGTGAAGAAGGTCAACCCGCGCATCGTCTACGGCAGCATCTCGGGCTTCGGGCAGGACGGTCCTTATGCGAACCGGGCCGGCGTCGACCAGATCGCGCAGGGCATGGGCGGGCTGATGTCGATCACCGGCCATCCCGGCGGCGGGCCGGTGCGGGTGGGCATCGCGATCAACGACACCTCGGCGGGGCTCCTCCTCGCCAACGGCATCGTCCTCGCGCTGCTCGACCGCGAGCGCACCGGCGAGGGCCAGTGGGTCTCGACCTCGCTCATCGAGGCGCAGATCTACATGCTCGACTTCCAGGCGGCGCGCGACCTCATCAAGGGCGAAGTGCCCGGGCAGGAAGGCAACAATCATCCCACCGGGACCGGCACCGGCATGTTCCAGACCGCGGACGGTTACATCAACGTCGCCGCGGCCGGCGACGCGGTATGGCAGCGCTTCTGCAAGGCCGCCGATGCCGCCGACCTGCTCACCGATCCTCTTTACTCCACGCCCGAGGCGCGCTCGAAAAACCGCAAGGCGCTCAACGCGCGCCTGGTCGAGATCGTGCGCGGCAAGTCGAGCGAATACTGGCTCAGCGTGTGTGACAAAGCCGGCGTGCCGTGCGGGCCGATCAACACGATCGACAAAGTGTTCGCCGATCCCCAGGTGCAGCACCTCGGCATCGCGACGCCGATCGACCATCCGAAATACGGCGCGCAGAAAGTCGTCGGCCAGCCGATACACATGAGCCGCTATCCGCAGCCGGAAAAGCTCACGCACGCGCCCGGGCCGGGCGAGCACACCGCGGAGATACTCGAGGGCCTCGGCTACGACCGGGCGGGGATTGCGGCGCTGAGAGAGAAGAAGGCCGTCTAGTTTTCATACAAGGGGAAAAAAGCATGTTCGATATCCGGTTGTCGGAGGAGCAGCGCGAGTTTCGGGACCTGGCGCGTAAATTCGCGCAGGAGGAGATCAAACCCACCGCGATGGCGCTCGATCGCGAGCCCGACTGGCAGAAGCGCGTGCCGTGGGATCTCCTGAAGAAAGGCTCGCAGCTCGGCTTCCGCACTTTCGTGCTGAGCGAGGAGAGCGGCGGCTCGGGTGTCTCCGATCACCTCACCTCGTGCCTCGTCGCCGAAGAGCTCGCCGCGGGCGAGCTCGGCACCGCCTACTACTTCATGCTGACGGCGCGTCGCGCGCGCGACTGGTTCGAGCTTCGCATGACGCCGGAGCAGAAGGCTTATTTCCTGCCGCGGTTCCTCGACGACGACATGTACTTCACGACCGTCGCCATACACGAGCCCGATACCGACCTGGGCTTCGACTATTTCACCGAGACGCCCGACAACGTGCGCCTGAAGACCCGCGCGGTCGAGCAGCCCGACGGGTCGTGGATCATCAACGGCGCGAAGAACTTCCAGACCGTCGGTTACCTGGCCAAGCTGCTCGTCGTGATGGCGCAGACCGACCAGGGCATCAAGCCGTTCCTCGTCGAAGGCGACTCACCCGGCCTCGTGCGCCATCCGCTGTCGAAGATCGGACGGCGCGTGGGCGACAACGCGGAAATCTTCTTCGGCGACGTGCGCGTTCCGAAGGGGCGCATCCTACCGCCGTCGCCCAAGGGACGCACCGACATGGGCACTCACCCCACGATCGCCGCGCTGACGCTCGGCGTCGGGCGCGCGGCGCTCGAGGAAACGCTCAAGTACACCCAGGAGCGCGTCGCCGGGGGCAAGCCCATCATCAGGCACCAGGCGGTGGGGCTCACGCTCGCCGAAATGGCGATGAACCTCGAAGCGGCGCGGCGGTTGATCTGGACCGCGGCGTGGGTGAA
>CAZULX010000334.1:0-3641 GCA_964621335.1 uncultured Streptomycetaceae bacterium | reverse complement strand
AGTTCGCCGACTGCAGGCGTGAGGTTATGGAGGTCCGCCTCGATCAGTTTGAAGGTCCGGTCTACGCGTGCGCAGCATTGGCGTCCCTTGAACGCCTTGCCCGCGGAGTTCACGCACTGATTGTGCCCGTTTTTCCAGCAGACTCTGGTGTGCCCGAAGTAGTAGGCCGGAACGACGTGCTCCCACTCCAGCACTTTGCCTCGCGCTTTATTCTTCCAAGGGACATAGCCGCATGCAGCTACACGGATCCGTAGTGGGACATTTTTGGGACGTGCTGACGGAACTATTTTCCGGGTTCGTTGGCCGAACAAACTCGGCGCTGTTCTTTCGAGGCTTCACGTAAGTGCAGGTATCATAAGCACAAGCGCGTAAGATTCGAGTTGTCAGCGCCAACGGTGGGAAGCTGGAAAAAGTGGGGGTGTCGTCCCTACTCCACTCCACCAGGAATCCTCGAGGGCCGGCGCCGACGCGCTGGCCCTTTTTCATTGAGGGCGGCCGCCCGGCGGCGAGCGGGTGCATTATGCGTTGACGCGGGCAGTCGGCGGAGTTTAGATAGCGCAACCCCGAAGACGCGACCGGAGACGAGCCCAGTGGTTACCAAGTTCGAGCAGCCTCTACGGGTCGAGCCCCTGCAGGCGCCTGCGCGCCCCGTGCTGGAGAAAATCGGGTCGCTCGAGCAGCTGTACCACGCGATCAACAACACGCGCGACGTGCCTGCCGCGAAGCTCGGCGACCTCATGATAGAGGCGCGCCTCATCACGCAGGAGCAGCTCGACGTCGCGCTCCAGTTCCAGCATCACAACGAGAAGAAGCACCTGGGGGAGATCCTGGTCGACCTGGGACTCTTGAGCCGCGACCAGCTTTACCTCGCGCTGTGCCAGAAGCTCGGCATCCCGTTCGTCGACCTGACCAAGTTCGCGATCGATTCCAGGCTCCTCAAAGTCCTGCCCGACGAGATCGTGCGCAAGCACGCCATCGTGCCGCTCTGCTACATCGACGGCCGGCTGGTGGTCGCGGTGCCCGATCCGCTCGAAACCGGACCGCTCGAGCACGTGCGCTTCTACACGCAGGCGCCGGTGACGCCGGTGATGGCGACCGCCGAGGACATCGAGCGCGCGATCGTCCTCTACTACGGCGGCTCGACCGAGCGCCACGAAGTCCAGCAGATCGCCCAGCAGCTCACCAACGAGCTGCGCACGGGCGAACTCGAGACCAGGGACGAGGTCATCAGGGAGACGGACCACACGCTCGTTCGTCTCGTCAACACGATCATCATGGACGCCCACGCGTGCGGCGCCTCCGACATACACATCGAGGCGAACCGCGGGCGCGAGAGCGTCGTCATCCGCTTCCGCAACGACGGGCAGCTTTCGGAGTATCTGCGCCTTCCGTACAACTTCAGGAGCGCGACCGTCTCGCGCCTGAAGATCATGGCCGGCCTCGACATCTCCGAGCGCCGCCGCGCGCAGGACGGGCGCATCAATTTCAAGGAGTACGGGCCGCTCGAGCTCGAGCTGCGCGTGGTGACCGTGCCCACGCGGGACAACCTCGAAGACATCGTGATGCGGCTCCTCACCGCCACCGAGCCGCTGCCGATCGGCAAGCTGGGCTTGAGCGAGAGCGCCATGCAGCGCATGCGGGAGATGATCAGGAAACCGTACGGCCTGATACTCGCTGCGGGCCCCACCGGATCGGGCAAGACCACGACGCTGCACTCGCTCATCAGCGTGATCAACGAGCCCGGCACCAAGATCTGGACTGCCGAGAACCCGGTCGAGATCACGCAGCCCGGCCTGCGGCAGGTTCAGGTGAACGCCAAGATCGGCTGGGATTTCGCGACGGTCATGCGGGCATTCCTGCGCGCGGACCCCGACGTCATCATGGTGGGCGAGATGCGCGACGAGGAGACCGCCGGCATCGCGGTCGAAGCCTCGCTCACCGGCCACCTGGTGTTCTCGACGCTGCACACCAACAGCGCCGCCGAAACCGTGGTGCGCCTGCTCGACATGGGCATCGATCCCTTCAGCTTCACCGATTCGCTGCTCGGGGTGCTCGCGCAGCGTCTCGCGCGCCGGCTGTGTCCGAAATGCCGCATCAGGCATCCCGCGCTGCCCGTCGAGATCGAAGCGCTGGCGGAGGAATACTGCTACGACACGCATCTGCAGCCAGCCGACGTGCTCGCCGAATGGAACAGGCGTTTCGGCACGCAGACCTATACGTACGAGGCCAAAGGCTGCGACTCCTGCCGCAAGACCGGATATCGCGGGCGCATCGGACTGTTCGAGCTCCTCACCATCACCCCCGAGATGCGGCAGATGATCCTGCGGCGCGCTTCCGCCGCCGACCTGCGAGCGACGGCGATCGTCAACGGCATGCGCACGCTCAAGCAGGACGGCGTCGAGAAAGTGCTCACCGGGGATACCGACCTGCACGAAGTGCGCGCCGCGGCGTTCTGACCCCGTGGGGGAGCCTCCCCCGCACGCGCGGTTCCGGGTATATTATGACGACGCGCCGCCAGCCGGCAGACCCACGACCCACAGCGCCGCCCGGTGCGCACGTCGACATCGCTGTTCAACATGTGGAGGTGAAAATATGAAGTCAATCTGCCGTGCGCTTATCGTCTCGTTGTTGTTCTTCTCGTACCAGTCCACCGCGGGCATGATCGGTACCGATCAGGTCCGTGCCGCCCCGGCCGCGCAAAGCGAGCGCATCCACGTGCAGAACGCCTTGAGCCGCGCCGACGTGGTGAGCGCACTGCAATCGATGGGCGTAGACGTGAACGCCGCGCGCGATCGCGTGGCGGTCATGACCGACGAAGAAGCGCGCTCGCTCTCCGGCCAGCTGGACAGCGTGCCGGCCGGCGCGGACAGCAAGGGCTGGTGGATCGCCGCCATCGTCGTCGTCGCGCTCCTGCTCTGGTGGCGCTGGAGGTAATGACCGCAGTCGAGCGCATGCTCGAAAACGCCCGCATCTACGCGGGCGTTTTTTTCTTGTGCGCGGTGCTGGGCGGCTGCGCGACGGTATTTCCGCAAACCGCGGAGCTGCGCGGCGAGTGGCCCGCGGGTCTGCCGCAGGAGATCGAGCTCAGCGAGGTCCCCTTTTTCCCCCAGACCGAGTACCAGTGCGGGCCCGCCGCGCTCGCCACTGCGCTCGCGCACCTCTCGCTGCCGGTCACGGCCGACGATCTCGTCAAGGACCTGTACATCCCGGCGCGCAAAGGAACGGTTCAGGTGGAGATGCTCGCCACGCCCCGCCGCCACGGCATCGTCTCCTATACGCTCGCGCCGCGCATGGCCGACGTGCTGCGCGAGATCGCGGCGGGCAACCCCGTCATCGTGCTCCAGAACTACAGCACGTGGCCTATCCTCAAGTTCTGGCATTACGCGGTCGCGATCGGCTTCGACGCGGTGAGCGGGACAGTGCAGCTGCGCTCGGGCGAGGAGGAGAGGCTCTCCATACCGCTCGGCATCTTCGAATACACGTGGAAGGACGGCGGCAACTGGGCGATGGTCGTCGTGCCTCCCGACCGCAGCCCGGCCACGGCGGACCGGGCGCGCTACTTCGATTCGATCGCGGCGCTGGAGCGCGCCGGCCAGCCCGCGGCCGCGGCGGTCGCCTACGAGCAGTTTCTCACGCGCTGG
>CAZULX010000333.1:0-2868 GCA_964621335.1 uncultured Streptomycetaceae bacterium | reverse complement strand
CGGGCGGGGGCTCGGACGAGGTATTCGCCCGCGCCGAACGGCTGCTCGGCCGCAACGGCATTGCCGAGGTCCTGGCGCTGCTCGGCTACTACAGCTCGGTCGCGATGGGCGTGAAGCTGCACCGCGTCCCGCTTCCCGCGTGACCGCTGAAACTGTGATGAGCGCACTGTCACTGGCAATCGACATCGGCGGCACGTTCACCGACATCGTCATCTACGATCCGCAAGCCGCGCGGCACTACATCCACAAGGAATACACCACACCAGACGACCCCGCTCGCGGCGTCATCGTGGGGGTCAAGGCGCTGCTCGCGCGCGACGGTATCGCTGCCGCTTCGATCACGCGCGTGGTGCACGCCACGACGCTTTTCACCAACGCGCTCATCGAGCGCAAGGGTGCTACGTGCGGCCTCATCACCACCGAGGGCTTCCGCGACGTCCTCGAGATCCAGACCGAGCGCAAGTACGAGCTCTACGACATCTTCATCGAGATGCCGCGCCCGCTCATCCCGCGCTTCCTGTGCCGCGAAGTGCCTGAGCGCATGACCGAGACGGGGGCGGTCGAGATCCCGCTCGATCTCGATGCCGTCGTGCGCGAAGCGGATGCGCTCGTCGCCGACGGCGTCGAGTCGATCGCTTTCATGTTCCTGCACTCGTACATCAATCCAGCCCACGAGCGCGCGGCGCTGGAAGCCGTCGCCCGGCGTCACCCCGGCATTCATCTCACCGCGTCCTTCGAAGTGGCGCCTGAGATCCGCGAGTACGACAGGCTCTCCACGACCGTCGCGAATGCCTACATCAAGCCGCTCGCGCAGCGCTATCTCGACCAGATGGCCAAGCAGATTCGTGAGCTCGGCATCGGCGGGCCTTTCCTGCTCATGCTTTCGAACGGCGGCCTGACCGACCTCGAGGAAGCCAAGCGCACACCGATCCAGCTCCTCGAATCAGGGCCCGCCGCGGGCGTGCTGGCCGCCACTTATTTCGGCGGCGAGAGCGGCGTCGACCGGCAGCTCGCGTTCGACATGGGCGGGACGACCGCCAAGGCGAGCCTCGTCGACAACGGCGAGCCCGTGATTTCGTATCTTTTCGAGGCGGCGCGCGAGAAGCGATTCACCGAAGGGAGCGGCCTCCCGATCAAGACCTCTTCGATCGAGCTGATCGAGATCGGCGCGGGCGGCGGCTCGATCGCGCGCATCGACGAGCTCGGACTGCTCAAGGTCGGACCTCAGAGCGCGGGCGCGATGCCCGGCGCTGCGTGCTACGGACGCGGCGGCACCGAGGCCACGGTCACCGACGCCGATCTGCTGCTCGGCTACCTGAATCCCGATTTCTTTCTCGGCGGCACGATCAGGATCGATCTCCAGGCCGCGAAGGCTGCGTTTGCACCGCTCATGAACAAGACCGGCATGTCCGAAATCGATCTCGCCTGGGGCATCCACGACATCGTCAACGAGAACATGGCGTCGGCCGCTCGCGTGCACATCGCCAAGCGCGGCCGTGATCCGCGCCGCTACACGCTGATGGCGACCGGCGGCGCCGGCCCCGTCCACGCGTATCACGTCGCGCGCAAGATCAAGCTGCGCCAGGCGATCTGCCCGCCGGGAGCCGGCGTCGGATCCGCGATGGGTCTGCTGATGGCGCCGGCGCGGATCGACCGCGTCGCGAGCATGGTGACCCTCCTCGATCAGCTCGACTGGAAAGCGTTCGAGGACGTGTATCGCGCGCTCGAGGCTGAAGCGAAAGGTGTGCTCTCGCGCACCGGCGCCGACATGTCCGGCTTCCAGGTGAAACGCCTCGCGGACATGCGCTTCGCGGGGCAGGACTCCGAAGTCGTTGTCGCGCTGCCGCACGGGCCATATACCGCGGCGTCGCGGGGCGCCATCGCGCAGACTTTCGAGAAAGCCTATCGCGAGCTTTTCGTGCGCACGCCGCCCGACGTGGCGGTGCAGGTGGTGAACGTGCGGGTCTCGGTTTCGGCGCCTGTTCCCGGCGGCGGGATGGCGCTGCGCGGAAAGCGCACCGGTTCCGCCGAGGAAGCGCTCAAGGGACGCCGCAAGGTTTATTTTCCCGACGCCGCCGGTTTCGTCGACAGCGCGGTATACGATCGCTATCGCCTGCCCGTCGGCGCGAAGCTTGCCGGGCCTGCGGTCGTGGAGGAAAAGGAGTCCACTCTCGTCTTCGGTCCCGGCGCCGCGTGCGAAGTGCATGCGAGCGGCAGTCTCGTCATCACGTTGCCCACGGCGGGAGGTTAAAGCATGTCGAGCGAACGCTTCGATCCGATCACGCTGGAGCTCCTCTGGACGCGGCTCATCTCGGCGACCGACGAAGCGGCGGCCGCGCTCGTTCGCACCTCGTTCTCGACGCTGGTGCGCGAATCCTACGATTTCTCCTGCATCGTCACCGACGAATCGGGCCAGTCTCTCGTGCAGGCGACGCAGAGCATTCCGTCATTCATCGGCACGCTGCCCCGCACGGTCAAGCACTTCCTCGACGCGTATCCGGTCGAGAAGCTGAAGCCCGGCGATGTCCTCATCACGAACGACATGTACCAGGGGTCGGGGCACCTGCCCGACGTCAATCTCGGCAAGCCGATCTTCCACGAGGGCAAGATGATCGGCTACGCGGCGACGACCGCGCACGCGCCTGACATCGGCGGCAAGATCCGCTCGCCCGAGCCGCGCGAAGTCTTCGAGGAAGGCCTCCAGATCCCGATCATGAAAATGATCGACGCGGGCGAAGTCAACGACACGCTCGTCAGCATCATCCGCAAGAACGTGCGCACACCCGACCAGACGATGGGCGACCTCTGGGCCCAGGTCGTCGCGCTGGACGTGATGGAAGCGCGCACGATCGCGCTGCTGAAAGACGC
>CAZULX010000332.1:0-3884 GCA_964621335.1 uncultured Streptomycetaceae bacterium | reverse complement strand
GTGCTCGTCGGGTGCGGGTTTGCACGCAGCGCCGGCGCGGGCGAAGCCTACCCCTCGAGACCGATACGCCTGCTCGTGCCGTTCACTCCCGGCGGCTCGCAGGACACGACCGCGCGCCTGGTCTCGGCGCCGGTCCAGAAGGCGCTCGGGGAGAACATCGTCGTCGACAATCGCCCCGGCTCCGGAGGTCTCATCGCCACGCAGGAAGCGGCGCGCGCGACGCCGGACGGCCACACGCTGCTCCTTTCCACCGGCGCGCAGATGGCGATCGCTCCCGCGGTCCGGGCGAAACCCGGTTACGACCCGCTGAAAAGCTTCGTGCACGTGTCCACCTCACCGATACGCCGCTCGCGCTGGTCGTCCACCCGGGGATTCCGGCTGCCGGCGTGAAGGAGTTCGTCACCTACACCCACGCGAACAAGGGCAAGGTGAACATCGCCTCCACGGGCAACGCGACCTACACGCACCTCACGATCGAGCTTTTCAAATCGCTCACCGGCGCGGACGTGACCCACATTCCGTACAAAGGCGCGGCGCCGGCGATGAACGAGCTTCTCGCCAAGCAGATACACGCGCTCTTCACTTCGACTGCTTCGGTGCAGCCGCATACCGCGGCCGGGCGTTTGAAAGCACTCGCGGTGACTTCGCGGAAGCGCTCGGCCGCAATGCCCGAAGTGCCCACCTTCATGGAGGCGGGTGTGAAGAACCTCGAAGTTTCGGGGTGGATCGGCATCTCCGCGCCTGCCGGAGTGCCCAAGGCAGCGGGGGACCGCCTCGCGCGCGAGTTCGGGCAGGCGATCAAGGTGCCGGAAGTGCGCCAGCGGCTGGTGAATCTCGGCGCCGAGCCGAACGGCGAAACCGGCGCGGCATTTACGCGCATGGTGCGCGAGGACGTCGCGCGCTGGGCCAAGATCGTCCGCGCTGCGGGCGTCAAAGTCGAATGACCTCGGTGGGCTTTGCCCATCGAGGTCATTCGACAGCAGCCCGTCCGGTCAACGCTACAGAGGGAAACCATGGTTTCCCTCCGTAACCTCGTGCGCCCGGCAGGGCGCACTCACTTGAAGGTGCAAGTCCTTTACACACCCGGCATGGGGAAGTGTTTAGCCGAAGACAAGGGTGTCGCGGGCGCCTCGCACATGAACGCCGCCTTCCCCAAAGCTTGGTTTGACTCACTGGGGCTGGTGTCGCTGCTCGATACCGTGCAGCGTCTCCAGCGCCTTTCTTGACCCGCCGTATGCGGAACCGCATGGTCTCGCTTGCGCTCGCTCCGTTGCATCGAGGCGTCGGGCGCGCTGGTAGCGTACCCGGTTTCTGCTGTACACCGGTGACGAGGTGCTCGTCAGGGAAAGGAAGAGGAGATCGCGCGGCTGAAGGACAGCGGCGAGCTGCTCGTGCTCGACGCGACGACGGACCTTCACACACGCGCAAAGCACCGCTCGCTTTCGCCCTGATGCTACTCATCGTCACCCTCGCTGCGACGAAGATACTGCCCATCGCCATCGCTGCCGTGGCGGGCGTCGTGCTGATGATATTCACCGGCTGCATGACGTTGCGCGATGCGCTGCGCGCGCTCGATCCTTCGATGATATTCCTCACGGTCGCGAGCCTCGCTTTGAGCATTGCGCTCATGAAGACCGGGGAGCGGAGTACCTCGCACAAGCTTTCGTCGCCGCCAGCGCGGGAATGTCTCCGCTGTGGATCATGAGCGGTCTCGTGCTGCTGATGGCTGCGTTCGCGAACGTCGTGTCCAACACCTCGGCGGCCGTGATCGGCACGCCGATCGCGGTGTCGATCGCAACGCTGCTCGGCGTCGCGCCGGAGCCTTTTGTGCTCGCCGTGCTCTTCGGCGTCAATTTCGCTTTCTGCACCCCGATGGCCGACAACTGCAACCTGCTCGTCCTGAACGCGGGCGGTTACCGCTTCATGGATTTCGTGCGCGTCGGGGTTCCGCTGACCCTCATCATGTGGCTCGCCACGACGCTCGTGCTACCGGTATTCTTCCCGCTGTCAGGTTAAAGCCCGCTCGCGGGCGGTGAACACGAAATGTCGCTGAACGTACTCGAAGCGTGTTTCGCACAGATACGGGGTCGCGGGCTGCGCGTGGTTTTCCCCGAAGCCTCCGACGAGCGCATCGTCGCCGCGGCGCAGCGGTTGCGAGACGACGGGCTTGCGCTGCCGATCCTCCTCGAGCACCCCGCGGCGAGCCCGCGCCTCGAAGTGTATAGCGCGCTGTACCGGGACGCGCGTCCGGACGCGAACGCGCGCCTCGCGCGCCGCATCGCCTCGAAGCCGCTGTTTCATGCCGGCCTCATGGTGAAGGCCGGCGACGCAGACGCGATGGTCGCGGGTGTGGCGAGCCCGACCGCGCGCGTGATCGAGGCGGGCATGATGACCATAGGTCTCGCCCCTGGAATGAAGACGCCGTCGAGCTTTTTCCTGGTCGTCCTGCCCGGGCGGGTGCTCGTCTATGCCGACTGCGCGGTAAACGCCGATCCCAGCGCCGAAGAGCTCGCCGACATCGCGCTCGCTTCTGCCGAAAGCTGCCGGCGCCTGTTGCGCGAAGAGCCGCGGGTCGCTCTCCTGTCGTTTTCCACCAAGGGCAGTGCGAAGCACGCGCGCGTCGACAAGGTACTGCGCGCGCTCGAGATCGCGAAATCGCGCGCTCCCGAGCTTGCGATCGATGGCGAGCTTCAGGCCGACGCCGCGTTGAGCCCAATCGTGGCGGCGAAGAAGCTGAAAGAGCCGGGACCGGTCGCGGGACGAGCGAACGTCCTCGTTTTCCCCGATCTGGATGCAGGCAATATCGCCTACAAGCTCACGCAGTATGCCGGTGCACAGGCGATCGGGCCGGTGCTGCAGGGTTTCGCGCGCCCGGTGAGCGATCTGTCGCGCGGCGCGAGCGTCGACGACATCGTCGCGACTTCGGCGCTCGTGCTCGCGCTCGCTCAGCGCGAGTCGAGTGGAACGTAGGGCCGCGGCGGCGGACCACTATAGAGCGTGAGCGGGCGGATGAGGATGTTGTTCTCGATCTGCTCGAGGACTTGCACCGTCCAGCCCGGTACTCGCCCCACTGCAAAGATCGGAACGAAGAGATCCTCGGCGATCCCGTTCAGGAAATACACGACGCCCGCGTAGAAGTCGACGTTCACGTTCACGCCGTGCCGCGCGTAAGGCTTCATCGCCGCGACGACCGCTTCGAGGATCTGATACCACTGCGGCTGAACCATTTCGCGCGAGAGGCGTTCGACGCCGGCGCGCATATGCCTCGCCCGCGGATCCTCGGCGCGGTACACGCGGTGTCCGAAGCCCATCACGGGTTCCTTGTTCTCGCGCTTGCGCTTCACGTAATCGGCGGCGGCGGCCGCGACTCCGATCTCCTGCGCCATGCGCATCACGTTCTCCGCCGCACCGCCGTGCGCCGGCCCCGAAAGGGCCGCGACGGCCGAAGTGATCGCCGCGTGCAGATCGGCTTCGGTGCCCGCGACGACGCGCGCTGCGAACGCCGAGGCATTCGAGCCGTGCTCGGCGTGCAGGATCATGTCCATGTCCATGAGGCGCGCCGCGTCCGCGCTCGGACGCTCGCCCTTCAGCATGTAGAGGAAATTGGCGGCGTGGCCGAGATCGCGGTCGGGAGCGACGGGCTCGCGGCCGTTTCGGATGTGCTCATGGGCGGCGACGATCATCGGCACCTGTGAAGTCAGGCGCAGGCCTTTGCGCAAAGTCGCGGCGGCCGACTTGTCCGCGGTCTCGGGGTCGAAAGCGGCGAGCGCGGAGACGGCGGTGCGCAGCACGTCCATGGGGTGCGCTCTTTTCACGGTCCGGATGACCTCGTAGAGCGGCGGCGGCAAGTCGCGGGCGCCCTTCAGCTCGGCCTCGAAAGCCGT
>CAZULX010000331.1:0-8759 GCA_964621335.1 uncultured Streptomycetaceae bacterium | reverse complement strand
CCGTTCACCCGCGGCATCTTGAGATCCAGCAGCACCAGCCGCGGGAGCTCGTCGCTGCGCCCGGCATACTCGCCCCTGCGAAACAGGTAATCGAGCGCCTCGACGCCGTCTTTCACCCACGTGATGTTGTTCGCGATCTTGCCGCTCGTGAGCGCCGTCATGGTGAGCTCGGCGTCGAGCGGATTGTCTTCGACGAGCAGTATCTCGATCTGTTCGAACTGGTCCATCTGCCTTCCTTTCGCTTACGCCTTGCCCTTCAGGCCAGGGCGGCCTCCTGCGGCCTGCTGAAGAAATACCCCTGAGCCTGGTCGCAGCGCAAATCGCGGAGCAGATTCGCCTGCTCGGAGGTCTCCACCCCTTCGGCCACCACGCACATGCGCAGCGTGTGCGCGAGCGAGATGATGGTCGAGACGATGGTCATGCTCTGCGGCTCTTCCATCATGGTGCGGATGAACGAAGCGTCGATCTTGAGCGCATCCGCAGGCAGCCTCGCGAGATAGCTGAGCGAGGAATAGCCCGTTCCGAAGTCGTCTATGGCGATGTTGACGCCCATCTCCTTCAACGCCCGCAGCTTGTGTGTGTTGGCTTCGATGTCCTGCATGAGCAGGCTTTCGGTGATCTCGAGGTCGAGCCCGTGCTTGCCGTCCGTGCAGTCCGCGAGCGCCTTCGCCACCGCGTCGACGAAGTCGGCGCGGCGCAACTGCAGCGCCGACACGTTCACCGCGATGCGCTGCGCGCCGCGCGCCCGTGAGGCCCGCTCCTTCCAATGCTCGATCGCGGTGTGGATCGCCCAGCGGCCGACCTCGAGTATGAGGCCGGTTTCCTCGAGCACCGGCACGAACTCCTGCGGCGATACGACGCCGCCTTCCGGATCGGTCCAGCGGATGAGCGCCTCGAGGCCGCTCACGCGCCCGGTGTGCAGATCGATTTTGGGCTCGTAGTGCAGGAAGAACTGCTCTCTCTCGAGCGCGCGGCGCAGCCTCCCCTCGAGCGAGAGCTTTTCAGCGACGCGCGCGTTCATGTCGGCCTGGTAGAAGAGATAACGCTCGCCGCGCGCTTTCGCCTGCTTCAGCGCGGCCTCGGTGTTCGCGAGCAGCGTGTCGGCGTCCGCACCGTCGGCGGGACACAGAGCGATGCCGATACAGATGTCGATCGTGATCTCGGTGCCGTACACGACGAACGGCTCGGTGAGCGCGGCAGCGGAGCGCTCGAGCAGGTAAGCGACGCGCGACGCGGCGGCGTCGTCGCGGATGAGGCCGCCGAACTTGTCGGCCGAGAGCCGCGCCATGTCGGACAGCTCAGGCCACAGCCTCGCGAGCCGCCGCGAAAGCTCGCGCAGCAGCGCATCTCCCGCATCGCGCCCGAGGCTGTCGTTGACCGTGCTGAATCGCTTCACGTCCCACACCAGAACCGCCGTCCCGGCGCCGCCGTGGTTCGCGCCCTCGACCGCTTCGCCGAGCCGCTGGTGGAGCAGCGCGCGGTTGCCGAGACCGGTGAGCGGGTCATGCCACGCGAGATAGGCGAGCTTCCGCTCCTTGTCGATGTAGGCGAGCGCGAAGGACACATCGTGCGCGAGCTGCATGAGGAGCTTGAGCTCGTCTTCCGCGAAAGCGTCTTCTTCACCCGCGAGCAACGTGAGCGTGCCGATCACCTCCGCCCCCGAAAGCAGCGGAAGAACGACGAGCGAGCGTACTCCGAGCCGCAGCGCTTCCTCGCGCGCGTCGGCGCGAAGCGGACACGCGGCGTCGATCCTGTTGCACACTGCGGACTCCGCGCGCTCGATCACGTGCGCGATCACGCCCCCCGGCTCGGGCACGCCCTCGACGGCGAGCGCGCTCCGGTCGCCGTCGTTGCCGCCCAGGCCCGCGCTCGCGACCAGCTTCACCTCCCGGGTGTTCCGGTCGTACAGCGCGATCAGCGCGCCGGCGTAGCCGCCGTGCTCCACCGCGATGCGGCACGCGTCGGCGAGGAGCTCGCGGCCGTCGGTGTTGCGCACGACCGCGGCGTTCGTTCCGCTCAGGACCCGGTGGATGCGGCCCAGACGCGCGAGCTTCTCCTCCTGAACCTTCTGCTCGGTCACGTCGATCGCGATCGTGCCGACCAGGGCTGCGCCGCCCTCGGGTCCCGGGATCGGAAAATGGTGCGCGAGCCACCATTTCGCCTGCTCGCCTTCGCCCCGCCTCACCACGCGCTTGATGGGCGCGTTGCCCGACACGACCTGCCGGTCGATCGCTTCCACCTCGTGGGCGAGCGTCGGATCCAGCACCTCGCCGTACGCATGTCCGAGGACCTCCTGCGCCGCGAGTCCTTCACCGGCCTGCCACGAGCCGTTCACGTACGTGTAACGGCCGCCCAGGTCGCGTATGGACGCGCGGCCGGGCAGGTGCTGCATGAACGAGCGGAAAGTCGCCTCGCTCGCGCGCAGAGCATCCTGCGCGTCGAGCATCGCGCGCTTGTCGCGCGCTTCGGCGACGGCCCTGGTCACGACCGGCGGCAGGCGCTCGAGTCTGTCCTTGAGGACGTAGTCGGTCGCGCCGGCCTTCATCGCGGCAACGGCGCGCTCCTCGCCTATCGTTCCCGAGACGAACACGAATGGAACATCGGCGGCCTTGTCGCGCGCAAGAGCGAGCGCGGCGAAACCGTCGAGGTCGGTCGGCATGCTGAAATCGGAAAGGATCAGATCCGGCGGGGATTCCGACAAAGCGCGCTCGAAATCGACCCGGGTACAGACGCGATCGGAAGTGAATTCCACTCCCGCCTTGCGCAACTCGTGCTCGCAGAGCTCAGCATCGATGGCCTGATCCTCCACGAACAGGATGTGCAGGTTGCTGCTCATAAAAAACCCCACACTCTATTTCCCCTGCGGATGGTATGTCGTGGTGCAGGCCTCCTGTACGGCGTTGCTCGTTACCCGCAGCCGTCAGGCGCTTTCGCGATTTGGATATGACGGCGAGTGGCCCAAGCATTAAACGAGCCCGTCCGTACAAGTCCACACGAACTGTGACAAAACTCACAGCCCGCCGGGCGTAGCGCCGCGTTCCGGGATTTTTGTCGCACTGCGTTGTGGGGGATACACCTACAACGCGCCCTCCCATCTCACGGCTCGCGCGTGCAACTGCGACACATTTACATGGTGGGGCTCGCGGACCTCCGGTTGTGGCTTTCGGTCGCGGTGCTCTGCCGCAGCAGCGCGGTGGCCTCCTCGAAGGGGACGGGCGGGCTGTAATAGAACCCCTGGACCTCGTCGCAGCCGCGGGTTCGGAGGAAGTTCAACTGGCCGATCGTTTCCACCCCCTCGGCGATCACGGTGATGTGGAGCGTCCTCGCCATCGCGATGATCGCCTGGGTGATCGCCATGTTGCCTGGGTCGTTGGGCACGTCCGCGATGAACGAGCGGTCGATTTTGAGGCTGTCGATGGGGAAGCGCCGCAGATACGCGAGCGACGAATAGCCGGTGCCGAAATCGTCGATCGCGATGCGCACGCCGAGGTCCTTGATCTGCCGGATGAGCGCGACCGCTCCACCCGGATCGTGCATCACCATGCTCTCGGTGATCTCGAGCTCGATGAACCGGCCGTGGCACGCGGTGTCCTTGAGCACCCGCAGCGTGTCGTTGAGGAGCCCCGCGTGGAGGAACTGGCGCGGCGACAGATTGACCGCCATACGCGAGAGCGGGAGGCGCATCGACTGCCACTCCCGGTGCGCCCTGCACGCTTTCTGCAGCACCCATTCCCCGAGCGGCACGATGAGCCCGGTCTCTTCGGCGAGCCTGATGAAGCGGTCGGGCCCGAGCAGCCCCATCTCGGGATGCTGCCAGCGCACGAGCGCTTCCATGCCGACGATGCGCCCGGTGCACAATTCGATCTGCGGCTGGTAGTAGAGGGCGAGCTCCTCGTCGCGTTCCAGCGCGCGGCGTAAACCCGCCTCGAGGTTGAGCCGTTCGAGCGAACCGGCCGTGATCTGCTCGGCGTAGAACTCGAAAGCGTTCTTGCCTTTTTCCTTCGCGCGATACATCGCGATGTCGGCGTGCTTGAGCAGCGTCGTCGCGTCCTGCCCGTCTTCGGGAAAAGAGCTCACTCCGATGCTCGCGGTGACGCTGTACTCTCGTCCGCCGATCATGAAAGGCGAGGCGAGCGCCTCGATCAGCTTGCGGCTCACCGACCCGACGTAGAGCGGGTCGGTGACTTCCTCGAGCAGGATCACGAATTCGTCGCCTCCCAGGCGCGCGACGGTATCGCCCGCGCGGAGGTTATCGATCAGGCGCTGTGCCGATTCGCGCAGCACGAAATCGCCGGCCTCGTGACCGAGCGTGTCGTTGATCATCTTGAAGCGATCCATGTCGACGAACAGCACGGCGAGCGCGCGCTCGTGGCGGCGGGCCTGGGCGATCGCGCGGTTCAGGCGCTCGTCGAACATGACACGGTTCGGCAGACCGGTGAGGCCGTCGTGCATCGCCATGAACTTCACGGCCTCCTCGGCCTGCATGCGCACGATGTACTGGCCGATCTCGCTGCCGATCGACTCCGCGATCTTCAAGAGCAACGCGTCCGGCTCGCGCACGTCGCGATGAAAGAATTCCATCACGCCGAGGACCTCTTCACCGCGCATGAGCGGGAACGCGAAAGCCGCGTGCAGACCCGCTTTCGCGACGTCGTCGTGACGCTTGAAGCCGGGATCCTTCGAAAGATCGGATATCCAGACCGGCCCCGCGCTCGCGAAGGCGCGGCGCATGAGGCCTTCGCCGGCCGGGCCCGGGGCGACCGACCGCTCGAAAAAGCTCGCGTCGAACTCGCGTATCTCCGGCGTGTCGACGCTCCAGCTCTCGCGCCGCTGCAGGACGCGCGCCCGCGGGTCCCAATGCCACCGCGCACCGTAATGCCACCCGAGGCTGGTGCAGATCGCCTCGATCACCGCCGGTATCGCGCGCTCCAGGCTCGGCGATTCGGCGAGCACGCGCGTGATCGCGTGCTCCATCGCCTGGCGCTTCTCCGCGAGCTTGCGCTCGGTCAAGTCGACGATCGTCGCGATCACGCCGGCCACGCGGTCTTCGGGCCCGGAGTACGTCGCCTTGTAGTACACGACGTCGTGGAGCGATCCGTCGCTCGCACTGATGCGCGCGTCATAGCTCTGCGAGCCGGGCTTCACGAGGAGCGCGTGGTCGAGCGTGGAATTTTCCGCGGCGAGAACGGGATCGTCCGGAAAGAGCTCGCGCGCGGTCTTGCCGATGACGGCGGCGCGTGCAATGCCGAAGAAGTCCTCCCACGCCTTGTTGACACCGCGGTAGCGACCGTCGGTTCCGGTGAAGAAAATCGGGTTGGGAAGCGCCTCTATCGCCTCCTGCGTGGTGCGCTGCGCCTGTGCCAGCTTGGCTTCGCGCGTCATGAGATAGAGCTGCACGAACACCTGCACCTTGGTGCGCAGGATCTCGGGGATGACCGGCGTGACGATGCAGTCGACCGCGCCGAGCGCATAGCCTTTCGCGCTGTGCATCGCTTCGGCGTACGCGGTGAGGAAGATGATCGGCGTGTGCGTGGTCTTCGCGCTGCCGCGTATGAAGGCCGCGGTCTCGAAGCCGTCCATCTCCGCCATGTTCACGTCGAGCAGGACGACGGCATACTCCCGCTCGAGGAGCCGCTTGAGCGCCTCGACCCCGGAGCGCGCGGTGACGATGTTCTGGCCGAGTCCGGTCAAGATCGCCTTCAGGGCGATCAGGTTCGCCGGACGATCGTCCACGATGAGGATGTTCGCCTTCTCGCCGGCTGCGGCAGCGCGCGCTTGTTCGGTCATGCCATCCCTAGTCGATACGCCGGACTCGCATCTTTTCCGGTCTGGTTGAGGGGCATTTTCCATGCAACGCGCGTGCCTTGGCCGCCGGCCGCGCACTTTAGTCGCGCTGCCGTGAGATTTCTCACGCGCCGCATGGGATTGTAGCCGCGCGACGACACAAGCGGCGCGGACCGCGGCGCACCAGGCTTTTCGCGATAGACGACTGCGGCATAATGGCGGCACGAGTTGCACTGGCGAGACGCCACCGATGCCCCGATCCGCACTTCCCTTCTTCCTGCTTCTGGCGCTGCTCGCTTATGCGCCCGTGGCCGCCGCTGCGGCGCCAGACCACGCCGGGACGGATTCCAAAGCGCGCAAGAAAGCGCGTGCGCCCGAGCAGCCGTACGGCCGTGAGGGCGACCCGCGCAAAGTGAAACGCGTGATCCGCGTCGACATGTCGGACACGATGCGCTTTTTTCCGAGCGAGCTGCGCGTGAAGCGCGGCGATACGGTGCGCTTCGTCGTGCGCAACAGCGGCGAGCTGCCGCACGAGCTCGTGATCGGGACCATGGACGAGCTCAAGAAGCACGCCGCGCTCATGAAGAAGGGTGAGGACATCGGGCACGTGCACGCGCTCCCCAACGCGGCTCACGCCGAGCGCGGCAAGAGCGCGCGGCTGGTGTGGCAGTTCACGCGTCCAGGCGAGTTCTATTACGCGTGCATGGTGCCCGGGCACTTCGAGGCGGGTATGATCGGAACCATTGTCGTGCGGTAAAGTACGCCGCTCCTTTCGGCACAGCTTCGCAGTGCCTCCGGCCGAACCGCACCCTTGGGCGGCTATGGCCGCTATGATGGATTGCATGAATGCAACGACGCGACTTCATCGGGATCTGCGCAGCCGCAGCGGCGGCAGTGCCGCTCAACGTCGACGCGAAAGACCTGCGGCCACGCTTCTACACGCGCAGCAGGCTGCTCGATGAAAGCAGGAAGCCGCTGCGCGCATCGCAGCTCGCGGTGGGCCGCAACTACATCTTTCATTATCCGTTCGAAGGCACGCCGTGCTTTCTCATCAATCTCGGCCGCGCAACCGACCGCAAAGTCGCACTGCGCACCGAAGACGGCTCGAGCTACGAATGGCCCGGCGGAGTGGGCGCGCAGCGGGCGATCGTCGCCTATTCGGCCATCTGCAGCCACCGGCTCACCTATCCCACGCGGCAGATCAGCTTCATCAGCTACCGCGACCGCTCGAACGCGTCGCCCGTGTCGCGACCGAACACGATCCATTGCTGCTCGGAGCACAGCCAGTACGATCCGGCGTCGGGCGCGCGCGTGCTGAACGGCCCCGCGCCGCAGCCGCTGTCCGCGATTCTGCTCGAGCACGAGCCCCCGAGCGACGGCCTCTATGCGCTCGGCACGCTCGGTGGAGAAGTGTTCAACGAGTTTTTCAGGAAATATGAATTGCGGCTCGAGCTCGATTACGGCAGCGGGCGCCCGCGCCAGCGCGTGCGCGAGCACACCACTGTTGCAGAGCTCACGAGCTTCTGCAAGCAGCAGGTGCGCTGTTGACTGCGGTGACGGGTGACGGGTGACGGGTGACGGGTGTTCGGTGATCGATGACTGTCGCTAGGGACCTCGCCGTTTACCGGTCACCAGTCACGGTTTAAAGGGTAGGCGTGTTCTTGTGCGCGTACGTTTTCTCGTACTGCGACTGACACTGGACGCAGCGCGTCGCGGTCGGCTGCGCTTCGAGGCGGGGATGGCCGATCTCGTTGCCGCATGAATCGCAAACTCCGTAGGTGCCGGCATCGATGCGTTGGATCGCCGTCTCGATGTCGCGCAGCTCTTCGAGATCGCGCCCCGCCTCCTGCAGGTGCAGATCGGTCATCATGCGAACGACCGATTCGTCGCCCGCATCGCCCACCCCGCCCATCGCTTCGTCGTTCCCGTCCTGCGCCGTGCGCGAGCGCTGGTCGGCGACCTCGCCCACCAGCAGGCGCTGGCGGTCGAGCATGCCCTGCTTCAACTTCTTAAGCTGCTTGTCGGTCAGATTCGCCATTCTTTACCTTTCGAAGGTTCTCGCGTTCGTGTGAAGACGGGGGCCTGTTACAAGATGTGTGCCTGCAAGGGTTGTAACAGCCTTAACACTCTGTTGCACTTCAGGCGTAGCCAGCGATCTCCGGGCCTGCGTTAATTCGCTTACACGCAGCATTGTGCTGCATGGGCAACGAAAGGAGATACACCATGTCGGTCCGGAAAACGATGAACGTGGTTGCTGCGGGCGCGTTGCTGGCCGCGTCTGTGCCGGCTTTTGCGGACCATGACCGCTGGGACCGCGGGGGCGCGCGCCACCGGCACGACCGCCCGGTCGTGCAACATCGGCAGCCGGCACGCCGCGTGATCGTCGAGCGCCCGGTCTACGTCCAGCGCAGAGTCGTCGTCGAGCGTCCGGTTTACGTCGAGCGCCCGGTCTACGTGGAGCGTCCGGCACCGGTTTACCAGCCGCCGTATGGATACGAGCCGCCGTACGGCTACGAGCCGGGTTACGGCTACGAGCCCGCGCCGGTCTCATACCCTTCGCACCGCGAGCCCAACATGATCGGGACGGTAGCCGGCGCAGCCATCGGGGCGGTCATCGGCAGCCAGATCGGTAACCGCCACTCCCGCGGCGCCACCACTGCCGTCGGCGCCGTCCTGGGCGGCGTCCTGGGCAGCCGATTCTGAAGTAACAACGGGGAAGTCCTCCGAGGGCGGCCGCCGGGCCGCCCTTTTTTTGCGCCCGTGCGAAAAAACTCACGCCGGGGGCGCCGTCGAGCTCAAGACTCACCGCGCAGTGCCGATGATTCCACCTGAAGGCGCCGCCCGATTCGTGACGAAAGTGTCGTTTTGCTGCAAATCGCCCTGGTGACGGGTTTGATCGGCAAATTTTTCTCAGTCGGCCCCGGCGCCTCGGACGCCTAGCACAACGCCAAGAGGGGCGCAGCAGGAATTACCGA
>CAZULX010000330.1:0-5289 GCA_964621335.1 uncultured Streptomycetaceae bacterium | reverse complement strand
GCAGCTCGGCCGCGCTGAGCCGATCGCGCGCGATCTCTTTCCCCTCGCGGAGCGCCTCGACACCGAAGCGTGGATGGGCGCGCGCCCGTGCACGCCCGACATGCTGCCGATCATCGGCAGGGCGCCGCGTCACGACAGTCTCTGGTTCGCTTTCGGCCACGCGCATCACGGGCTTACGCTCGGTCCCGTCACCGGCCGGCTGCTCGCCGAGATGATCACGGGGGAAGCGCCTTTCGTCGACCCGGCGCCGTATTCGGCGGAGCGCTTCGGCAGTTCTGCGGCATTGCCACGCCAACTCTAAGCGCGGTATTTCCGCGATTTGCATTTTGACGGCTTGCGGCCACCCACCACCTCTCCACCAGAATATGAGCCAACCATCACGCAACGCCGACGCAGTGCTGCACGCGAGCCCCGAGACCGTCATCTGGGGCGCCATCGACGCTGACCGCGCACCGGTTTTGCGCGTCCGGCCGGGACAGACCGTGCGCATCGACACCGTCTCGCAGCAGCCGCTCAATCACGCCGATCCCGCGACTTTCTTTCCCGCTGCCGGCATTCGCGCCGATGAGGTGCTGCCGGAGCACAGCGCGATCTATCACCAGGTGAAGAAGTCGCCGCCGGGGGGACCTCACGTGCTCACGGGTCCCATCTACATAGACGGCGCGGAACCGGGCGACATGCTCGAGGTGCGCGTCCTCGACGTCGCGTTCCGCGTGCCCTACGGCATGAATGCGATCGGGCCCGGATCGGGCGTTCTGCCCGACCTCATGAAGGAGCGCATCACGCCCGTCTTCCGGCTCGACCTCGAGCGCCGCGTCGCGTTGATAGCCGATCACGTCGAAGTCCCGCTCGCGCCGTTCATGGGCATCATGGCCGTCGCGCCGCCGCCGGAGCACTCGCCCTGGAGCACCAAGCCGCCGGCCCAATGGGGCGGCAACATCGACTTCCGGCACATGATCGCCGGGTCGACGCTCTACCTTCCCGTCTTCAACGCCGGCGCGCTCTTCTATACCGGCGACGGACATGCCACGCAGGGCGATGGCGAAGTCGACGGCGCGGCGATCGAGATCTCGCTCGCGCCGACGTTCGAGTTCCACGTCCACAAAGGCGCGGGCGGCAAGATGAAATGGCCGCGCGCCGAGGACGCCGAGCATCACTACGTCATGGGCATGGACGAGGACCTCGATGTCGCGCTGAAGGAAGCGGTGCGCGAAGCAGTCGAATTCATGGAGCGCGAATGGAGCGTCACGGCGGCGCAAGCCTATGCGCTCGCGAGCTTCAAAGTCGACTTCCGCATCGGCGAGGCGGTGAACCAGGTGAAAATGGTCTACGGCGCTATCCCGAAGGGTTTGCTCATTCGTGGCGGAAAGTAACGGCGGCTGCTACGAAGCCCCCTTGAGCGCGCGCTGCCGATCACCGGCACCGATGCTCGTTCCCACGAGCGCGACGAGCGGCGCACCGAATCCGAAGGCGGGCGGTACGAGCGCGATCGGCGCTTCGAGGAGGCCGCCGGGTGCGTGGGTCGATCAGCGCCTGCGCTCGCGCAACGTGCGCGCGGCGTCGGCTTCGGCGCGGAGCTTGAGGAACACTTCGTCGACGTCGACCTTGGCGGCTGAGCCGGGCGCGAAGCCGCAGTCGGGGTTGAGCGTGATGCGCTTCGCCTCCACGCGCGTCAACGCGCGCTCGACGCGCTCGACGATGCGCTTCGCGTCTTCGGTCGCGCCCGGCGTCACGTCGACGACGCCCAGGCCGAGCTCAAAATCGGGCCGCAGCCGCGCGAGGCTTTCGAGATCGTCCGCGCCGGCGGCGGTGAACTCCATCGTGAGGTGCTGGACCTTCAGCCGGTTCAGCTGCGGCAGGATCGGCCCGTAGGTGCCGGCATGATGCTTCTCGCCGCGCACGCGCGCGCCGGCGCGGCGGCACAGATGCACGGCGAACTTGATGCCCGTGAAGCCCTCGACGAGCGCATTGGTCATCTCGACCGCGAAATCGGCCGCACGGTCGGGATCGTCGTAGGTCTTGCGCACATCGGGATCGACGAAGAGACACAGATGCGGATCGTCGATCTGCACGATGTCGATGCCGATGTCGCGGATCAGCGCGATCTCGCGGCGCAGCGGCTCGACGCAGTCGCGCACGAAATCCTCGCGCTTCGGATACGCTTTCTTCGAGCGCTCCGCATCCCACAGCCGCTCGCCGAGGAGGCCCGGCGCGGGCAGCGTGATCTTGGTGCCGACCGTGGCGACGCTCTTCAGGAACTGCGCCTCCGCGGCGATGAAGCCGGGCTCCTTGGGGCTCAACTTCTCGGTCACCACTGTCCACGGGCGGCCGTCGGCGGGATTCACTTCGAGCGTGAAGCCGTGCGCAAGCTCGGCGATGACGCCGATATAGGAGCGCCGCCGCCATTCGCCGTCGGTGACGACGTCGAGCCCGGCGAACTCCTGCATCGACACGGCGTACCGCACCGCGGCGTCCATCGCGCGCTCGTCGGTCTCGTCCCAGACGGGCCTTTCGATCAGCTCGCGAACGTGCAGCGGCCGCGGCATGGAGCCGACCACCGAAGCGGGGAAAAGGGGCAGTGCGGTCATAACGCCCATCCTTTCTGCGCGAGGTCGAGGTCTTCCTGCGTATCGATCTCGCGGTACATGCCGTGAGTGTCCGCGTGGCCGAACTCGACGCCCTGCTCGATCATGTCCTGAAAGAGGTGGATGAGGTAGGCCTTCTGGAACTCGGCCGCCTCGCGATAGGGCTTGCCCCAGAATTCCTGCCTTCGCCGGTGATAGTGCTCGCGCAGAAGCCCGCCGCCGCGCGCGCTGAACTTCGCCACGCCGATGAATTCCCCGGTCGCCTCCTCGTACGGAATGCCGCGGTGCACGCGCTGCACCCGGCCGTTCTTCATGAGCGCTTTCTCGGCGTCGTGCGGCGGGTGCTGGCTGCGCGGCTGGTAATGGGTGCGCCAGTCGCTGTCCATGCCGAGCGCGATGTCGGCGGGCGAGGCGACGAGATCGGCGACGATGTCGCCCGTGAAGAGGATGTCCGAGTAGCTGGTGACGAAGGGCCGGTCCATGAGGTCCTCGGCATACATGAGCGACACCAGGATGTTGTTGTTTTCCCAGTCGCGGTTGTATCGAAACGTGAAATAGGGATATTCACGCTCGACCGCCTCCACACGGTAGCCGCCGATAAAGCAGAATTCGGTGACGCCTCCGGCCTTCAGCGCGTCGATCGTCCAGTCGAGGATGCGTTTCCCGCGGATCTCGGCGAAGCACTTGGGCGCGTTTTCGGTGGTGGGCATGAGCCGGCGGCCGCGGCCTGCTCCGATGATGATGGCGCGCATGAATAATTTTTTCCGGGGTTATGACAATGTCGATCTTGACAGAAGTTCAGCGGACGTGCGAGTTTGGGCCCCGCTTCACGCGGGGATAAACCCAAGGTATGCGATGCTGAAAATAGAGCGGTTGACGAAGGCGTTCGGATCGCTGGTCGCGGTCGACAACCTTTCTTTCGACGTCCCGCGCGGGCAGATGCTGGGCATCATTGGACGCTCGGGCGCGGGCAAGTCGACGCTGCTGCGCACGATCAACCGGCTCGTCGATCCGACCAGCGGGCGCATTCTGTGCGAAGACGCTCCGGGCGGAGATGTCTGCGCTCTCAGAGGAAGCGAGCTCACGCTGTGGCGGCGCAAATGCGCCATGGTGTTCCAGCAGTTCAACCTCGTTCCCCGCCTTGACGTGATGACGAACGTGCTGATGGGGCGGCTCTCCTACCAGTCGACGGCGCGCTCGCTGCTGAAGCTTTTCTCGGTGCAGGAGCGCGCCCTTGCGGTCATGACGCTCGATCGCGTGGAGATGGCGCCTTTCATACTAAAGCGCGCCGATACCCTTTCGGGCGGCCAGCAGCAGCGCGTGGCGATCGCGCGGGCGCTGGTGCAGGAGCCCGAGATCCTGCTTGCGGACGAGCCCATCGCTACGCTCGACCCGCGCGGCGCCGCGCGGGTCATGGACATTCTGCGCACGATCAACCGTGAGGACGGGATCACGGTAATCTGCAACCTGCACACGCTTGACACGGCCCGGTCATATTGCGACCGTATCATCGGGATGCGGCAGGGCAGGATGGTCTTCGATGGCCTGCCGGGCGCGCTCGATCAGGACGGCATCCGGGAGATTTACGGCGTGGAAGGCGAGGAGGAGATCGACGAGAGCGTCACCTCCACCGCGCTTGCCGGCGGGCGTACGGTCGACTTTCGCGCGGTCCAGGGCTGATCAACTGAAAACGACAACGGGAGGGCAGATGAGAACGGGACTTTCCAGAAGACTGGCGTTCCTGGTGGCAGGCGTCATGGGCGCGAGCCTGCTCGCGAGCGGCAGCGCAACGGCGCAGACCGATTGGCGCAAGCAATATCCCAAATTCCGCTACGGGGTGCAGAGCGTCGAGACTCAGGCGGCGTCGCTTACGCGCTACAAGGGCTTCGGCGAATACGTCAAGAAGAAGCTCGGCGTCGAGCTGGAGCTTTTCCTCGCGTCCGAGTATGCCGGCGTGATCCAGGCGATCGGCGCGAAGCAGCTCGAAATAATGGACATGGGCGCGTCGGGCTACGCGGCGGCATGGCTCGAGACCAAGGGTGGAGTCGAGCCCCTGGTCGTGCCCACCAATAACGATGGGACGATCGGGTACTATTCGGTGGCGTTCGTGCGCGCCGACAGCCCTTACAAGAACCTCAATGACCTGAAGGGCAAGGTCTGGGCGTGGGCGGAGCCGAACTCGTCGTCAGGCTACCTTTTCCCGCTGGTCGGCTTTCGCAAGATGGGACTCGAACCGGAGAAGCACTTCGGCAAGGTCGTCTACTCTGGCGGGCACGAGCAGAACATCATCGGCGTTCTCGACAAGGCCTACGATGGCGCCGTCACCTGGACCAACGACATCGAGAAGCACACTCGCGGCGGCCTCCACATGATGCTCGCGCGCGGGGTGCTGAAGAAGGAGGACATCCGCATCATCTGGGTCTCCGATCTGATTCCGAATCCGGTGATCGCCGTGCGCTCCGATCTGCCCAAGGAGATGAAGGCCGAGTTGAAAGCGATGTTCCTGAACATGCACAAGGACGATCCCAAGGTGTTCAAGGAAGTCGTGCGCGGCGAGTCGCAGGGCTACAGGGAAGTCGATCACAAGACCTACCAGGTCGCGATCGACCTGCGCCAGCAACTTGCCAAGGAACGCCGCGGCAGGAAGTGACGCGGTCCCTCACCTGATCCTCTCCCCGCACGCGGGGAGAGCGCAGGTTGGAAG
>CAZULX010000329.1:0-4914 GCA_964621335.1 uncultured Streptomycetaceae bacterium | reverse complement strand
GGCCGCGATCGCCAGCGCCGGGCCCGCCCTGCCCTGTTTTGCCATCGGATGTCAGTCGAGCAGCGTCACCACCGAGGACCCCTCGCCGGGCAGGTTGACGAGTATCGACGTTGTCGAGCCTCCGTAGTCGGAGCCGTAGTAGATGCCCGCCAGCATGATCAGCGCGGACACCGGCGGCAGGTTCAACGTCAGCGGCAGCAGCATCGCCAGCGTCGCCAACGGGCCTATGCCGGGCAGCACGCCGATCATGGTGCCGAGGAAAACGCCTAGGAAGCAATACAAGAGGTTCTGAAGCGTGAGCGCGACGCTGAACCCGAGCGCGAGATTCTGCAGCAGCTCTTCCATCAATCGCTCCACCAGAAGAGCCGGTACGGCATGCCGATGCCATAGGAGAATATGGCAACGGCGCCCGCGGTGACGAAGAGGCTGAGCAGGATGGTCTCGCGCAAGTGCACGTCCTTGTGCGCCAGCGCACACCCGATGATGAGGACGATCAGCGACGGCACGAAACCGACGTCCGCGTCCATCAGCAGCGCGTAGACCGCAAGCGTTCCTGGCAGGACCAGCCAGGGTCGGAATGCCCAGTCACGCAGCTCCAGGCCCTGGGCGTCCTCACCCTGTATCCGGAACGACAAGCCGCCGATGACCACCCCGAATCCGATCATGATGAAGCCCAGCCACGTCGGAAAATAGCCGGGCCCCATGTTCAGGGCATCGCCCATGGTGTAGTCGCGCGACAGATAGATCGCGAGCGCGCCCAGCGCAACGAACAGGATCCCACACCAGAGGTCCTGAGGAGTTTTATTTTTCAGCCGCACTGTGTTTCCCCGGAAGTTTGACTTAGCGCCTGGCCCGCACTCCTGTATCCTCGGAGGCGATGAGCTCGACCGAATCAGCCGCACCCGTGTCGCCTTCACTATGGCGCAGGCTCCGCCGCGCGGGCCGCTTTCTTCTTTTCCTCTGCACTGCGGGCTGGGCCTTCCCGCACGTGTGCACGGAAGATCTGGATCTCACCCGGATCCAGAACGAGCACATGGCGAAGAAGACGTAGCGCGAGCCCTCTTCGCCGCGCTACCCCGGCCCGGTTTCGCCTTCGCGATGCGCTAGAACGTCAGGCCGAGCTGCTTCACCGACTTCTCGAGCTCGGCATAGTCGCGCGCGACGACGGCCTTGAGCTCCTTCGGAGCTATGGGATCCACGGGCTCGCTGCCGCGTGACACGAGCTGCTTCTCGATCGCCGGGGAATTCATCCCTTCGCTGACGACGCGATTGATCGCAGCGACGATAGCGTCGGGCGTGCCCGCCGGCGCCCACAGGTTGTAGCTGTTGGTGATCGAGAAGCCCGGAAAACCCTGCTCGGCAACGGTCGGCAGATCGGGGAGCACCGGCACCCGCTTCAGGCCCAATGACGCCAGCGCGCGAACCTTGCCGGTTTGCACGGCGCCGATCGCAGCCATCGCGCTGGTGGCGGCCATGTTGATCTCGCCGCCCATCACCGCAAGGATCGCGGGCGTGCTTCCCTTGTACGCGACGTGCTTCAGTTTCATGCCGGACAGCGTCGCGAAGCGCTCCATGCCGAGATGGACCGTGCTCCCCACCCCTGAGCTTCCCGCGTAGGTCAGAGGTTTCGCCGCCGAATGTGCGATCAGGTCCTTCACCGACTTCGCGGGCAGGCTCGGATTGACGAGGAGTATGTAAGGCTGGGAGGTCGTGCGAACGATCGGTATGAACGTCTTCAGCACGTCGAAATCCACGCGCTTGGTCGCGCCTTGCAGGAGGAGCGCGAACCCGTTCTGGTAGAGCGTGTAGCCGTCGGGCGTTGCTTTGGCCGCGATACCGCTGGCGATCACGCCGCCGCCGCCGGGCCGGGGATCGACCACGACATTCTGGCCCCAGCGCTCGCTCAATATTTTGCCCGTCAACCGCGCGACATAATCCGCGCCCGCGCCGGGCGCCACGCTGATGATGATGCGGATGGGCCGGGACGGATAGCCGGCGGGTTTCTCCTGTGCCAATGCCGCGGTGCTCGACGCGAGCACGACGGGCGTCAACCAATAGCCCAGCTTTCTCATTACGGTAGTCATGGATACCTCCTCCTCGAATGAAAATCTCGTGCTGTGCGGCCCCCTCTTTTGCGGTGTGGTCCGTGTCGCTCTGCCCTTCGGATCGGTGGTCGAGCCCAAGGCGGCAAATAGCATCTTATACCTTCAGGCTCTCGCGTGGACGAGCCGCGCATGCTAACGTGCGCGCCGAACAACAACATCGTGGGATGAGAATGACGCCAGCAACCAGCGCATCGAGACACCGCTCCGTCGGCAGGTACCAGGCCAGCTTCTGCCGCCGCGCGGCTGCCGCCGTGCTGGTGCTCGCCGGCCTTGCGCTCGCGAGCGGCGCACACGCCTATAAATCGGTGAACAGCAGCGTCGCCACGCCGGCGAGCGCGAAGCGCGCAGCCGCTGCGCCGCGCGCCGCGCCTTCGCGCATGAACGCGCCGGTCTCGAGCGTGAACGGGACGGCGCCCGGACAGGCCGGATATGTCCATTACTTCGTCATCACGGGCCCCGACGGCGAGCCCGAGACCCAGATCGGGCTCGAATTGCCGGGCGATCGCGTCGCCTGGTCGTTTCCGAACATGGGGGTGACGATCTCGCCGTTCATCGCGTCGGGACAGGTGATCGCGAACGGCGAGCCGTACCAAGTCGAGCACCTTTACGGCATCAGGCCTTTCCCCGACGAAGCCTCGATGTCGATACTGCGCCGCAACCTCGAAACCCGCGTCTCCTGGTGGGTCGGGCAGAAGGCGCCCTACTGCGACGAAGAGAATCCCTCCCACGAGCTGTGCGTGAGTTGCCTCGGTTTCGTGTTGAGGGTCCTGTATCCCGCGGATACGCCCGGCTCGCACGCGCTGCCTTCCGACTTTCTGGGTGCTCGCACGGACGTCTACACGACCGAGGACTTCCTCATGTACCTCGCCGGCGTACGCGTCAACGCCCCGCGGCAAAGCCGTCTCAAGCGCATCAAGGCGCTGAAAGTGCCCCCGCACCTGCGCCAGGAGCTCGTGCGCATCGCAACCGCGCCGGCGGGGAAACCCGTCCGTACCGCATCCGCGAAGCCGCGTGCGAATGCGCGCTCGCCGCTGCAGCCGCAAAAGCGTCCGGCGTCGCGCGGCCGCTCCTGACCTCCGCGTCCAGCCTGTCGGCGCGGATGTGAATCTGGGCGCAGGCGCGGGCGCAGGAACGCGTCGCTAGGGCTTCCCTGCACGCGAAAAAAAAGGCACCCTCGGGTGCCTTTTTTCTTGAGCGGCTCGCGTTCAGCCTTTCATGCGGCTGCGATACTCGCCGGTGCGCGTATCGACTTCGATCTTGTCGCCGGTCGCGCAGAAGAGCGGCACCGGCACTTCGAAGCCGGTGTGAAGCTTCGCAGGCTTGAGCACCTTGCCCGAGGTATCGCCGCGCACCGCGGGCTCGGTGTAAGCGATCTCGCGCACGACGGTCTGGGGAATCTCCACCGAGATCGGGCGCCCGTTGTAGAGGACCATCTCGACCTGCATGCCGTCTTCGAGGTAGTTGAGCGCGTCGCCGAGGTTTTCCTTGTCGACCTCGTACTGGTTGAACTCCGCGTCCATGAAGACATAGGACGGATCGGCGTAGTAGGAGTAGGTGACCTCCTTGCGCTCGAGCGTCACCATGTCGAACTTCTCGTCGGCGCGATAGACGGTCTCGCTGGTGCTGCCGGAAAGGATGTTGCGTAGCTTCATTTTCACGACCGACGCATTGCGGCCGGACTTGTTGAATTCCGCCTTGAGAATCACGAGCGGGTCTTTCCCCACCATGATCACATTGCCTACTCTGACTTCCTGTGCCGTTTTCATGGCCGTCCCATATCTCGTTGATACAAACACGCTATTTTAGCTTGCTCGAGCAGAAGCGCGCCAGATTGGAGGCGAGCCCGCCGCTCGAAGCGGCGCGCTGCGCCCACGCCGCGGCGTGCCCCTGGAGCGTCGCGGCTACGCTGGCGTAAGCCTTCCACGCGGAGGCCGGTGTGACTCCCGGGACTTCGATTTGGTTCCACATACGCGTGAGGTCTTCCACCGCGGCGCGAGCTGAAGCGGGCAGCGCCTCGGCGTACAGCGCGAGAAAAGCATCGAGCTTGGCGGTGTGGGCGCTGTCGTGCTGCGGATAGATGTGCCATACCAGAGGACGCGCGGCCCACTGCGCGCGAACGAAGCTGTCCTCTCCGCGCACGAAATTGACGTCGCACGCCCAGAGGAGCTCGTCGTAACGCGCCTGCGGCATGAAAGGGACGATGCGCGCTTCGAGCGCGCCTCGCCGCAGGACGCGGCTTGCGGGCGCTGTGTCGACGCCGAAATGCCGCAGCACCGCCGGCAGCGCTCGACCTTCCGGAATCGCGGCGACGGTGGGCGTCGTCCCCTCTTCCCAGCACTGCAGCAGCGCCTCGATGGGAGCGCTCTCATAGGCGAATATCGAGACGGTCATCGCGCCTTCGGGAGGAAGGGTGTGACCCAGCGAGCGCCACAGGAGCTCGCGCTCGCGCGCGCCGAAGCGCATGCGGCGCTCGAAGAGGTCTCCTTCGCGCAGCAGGCCTCCGGTGCCTTCGACGAAACCGGGGAAGTAGAAATAGCGCTCGAGGGACACGCGCGGATGCGGCGAAGGCAGCCCGTGATGCTCGGGCACCCACGCCTCCGCGCTCAGGTACTCGAGCACGATCCACACCGGCGGCTGCGCGGCCGCCGCCATGGCGCTCACATACTCCTCCGGCAGCCCGCAGCCGAACGCTTCGATCACGATCCTCGCCGGCGTGTTCGCGGGCAGCGGTTCGGTCCAGCGGCAGAGGCGCACGCCGTCGACGTCCTGTGTTTCCATCGTCGCCGTGATTGCAGGGTGCAGGCGATGT
>CAZULX010000328.1:0-6209 GCA_964621335.1 uncultured Streptomycetaceae bacterium | reverse complement strand
CCGCGTCGCCCTCGGGCGCGTCGACCGGCAGCCGCGAGGCGATCGAGCTGCGCGACGGGGACAACAAGCGCTACGGCGGAAAAGGCGTGCTGAAAGCGGTCGGCCATGTGAACACCGAGATCTGTGAAGCGATCATCGGCGTCGATGCAACCGAGCAGAGCTTCGTCGATCGCACGCTGATCGACCTCGACGGCAGCGAGAACAAGGGTCGGCTCGGGGCGAACGCGATCCTCGCGGTGTCGATGGCGGTGGCGAAGGCCGCCGCGGAGGAGTCGGGCCTGCCGCTGCACCGCTATCTGGGCGGTGCCGGCCCCATGGCGATGCCGGTGCCGATGATGAACGTGATCAACGGCGGCGTGCACGCCGACAGCGGGCTCGACATGCAGGAGTTCATGCTGCTACCGCTTTCGATGCCGTCGTTCCGGGAAGCGCTGCGCTGCGGCGCCGAGATCTTCCAGGTGTTGAAGAAGCTCCTGCACGACCGCGGGCTTTCCACTGCCGTCGGGGACGAAGGTGGTTTTGCGCCGCGCCTGCCGAGCCACGAATCGGCGCTCCAGGTGATCCTGGAAGCGATCGAGGCGGCGGGTTACACGCCGGGCAAGGACGTCGCGCTCGGGCTCGACTGCGCGAGCTCCGAATTCCACGACAACGGGAAATACACGCTGCGCGCGGAAAACGCCGAGATGAGCTCGTCGCACTTCGTCGATTTCCTCGCCGGTCTCGTCGACAAATACCCGATCCTCTCGATCGAGGACGGCATGTCCGAAAACGACTGGGAAGGCTGGAAAATGCTCACCCAGCGCCTGGGCGATCGCGTGCAGCTCGTGGGCGACGACCTTTTCGTCACCAATACGCGCTATCTCGAGCGCGGCATACGCGAAGGCATCGCCAATTCGATCCTGATCAAGGTGAACCAGATCGGGACCCTCACCGAAACCTTCGCCGCGATCGAGATGGCGAAGCGCGCCGGCTACACCTCGGTCGTGTCGCATCGCTCGGGAGAGACGGAGGACACGACGATCGCCGACATCGCGGTAGCGACCAACGCGATGCAGATCAAGACCGGGTCACTCTCGAGGTCCGACCGGCTCGCCAAGTACAACCAGCTGCTGCGCATCGAGGAAGACCTCGGGGCTACTGCGGTTTATCCGGGCCGCAGCGCTTTCTATCAACTGCGTCCGCCATGAAATGGCTCACGCTCGCGCTCGCCGGTCTCGTCGTGCTGATCCAGTTCCCGCTCTGGCTCGGCAAAGGCGGCTGGCTGCGAGTGTGGGAAGTGGACCAGCAGATCCAGTCGCAGCGCGAGATCAACGCACGGCTGCAGGCGCGCAACGGCGCCCTCGACGCGGAAGTGCGCGATCTCAAGCAGGGACTGGAAGCGATCGAAGAGCGCGCGAGGAGCGAGCTCGGCATGGTCCGCCAGGACGAAATGTTTTTCCAACTGCTCGAAGATCCTCGCTCTGCGCGAGGACTTAAATAACGATACAGAGGGAAACCAAGGTTTCCCTCCGTAACTCGCTCCGCTCGGGAGACATATCACAATACAGAGGGAAACCAAGGTTTCCCTCCGTAACCTCCTTTCCTTAGGCTCGCTTGCGCTTGCCGCGGTATCCTGATCTTCTAATGAGCATGGTTTTGGAATGACAGCTGTGGTTCTAGACGGCGCCGCGATGGCGCGCGATGTGTACGCCGAGCTGAAACCGCGCGTCGCGCTGCTCGCGAAGCGCGGCGTGACGCCCGGCCTCGCGACGGTGATCGTCGGCGAGAACGCCGCCTCGCGTGTCTACGTGCGCAACAAGATGAAAGCCTGCGCCGAGGTCGGGCTGCATGCGGAGCTGCACGAGCTCGCCGCGGACGCGGGGGAAAGCGCCGTGCTCGCCAAAGTCGCGGCGCTCAACGCGAGTGCGTCGGTGCACGGCATCATCGTCCAGCTTCCGCTGCCGCGCGGGCTCGACGGCCAGTGCATCCTGCAATCGATCTCGATCGACAAGGACGTCGACGGCTTCAACTGGACCAACCTCGGGGCGATCGTAGACGGTCATCCACGGCTCGCGCCGTGCACGCCGCTCGGCGTCATGAGCATGCTCGAGCGCGCGGGCATCGCCATCGAAGGCCGGCACGCGGTCGTGATCGGGCGCAGCAGCATCGTCGGCAAGCCGCTCGCGCTGATGCTGATCGCGCGCGGGGCGACGGTCACCGTCTGCAACTCGAAGACGCCGGACCTCGGCGCGTTCACGCGCTCGGCCGACATACTGGTCGCTGCGGCCGGGCGCGCGCACCTCGTCACGGGCGATATGGTCAAACCGGGGGCGGTGGTGATCGACGTCGGCATCAACCGTCTCGCGAACGGCAAGCTCGTCGGCGACGTCGATTACGAGGCGGTGAGCGAAAAAGCGGCAGCGATCAGTCCGGTTCCGGGCGGCGTCGGGCGCATGACGGTTGCGATGCTCGTCGCCAACACCGTCTACGCAGCGGAACGTCTCTGAGCGCTCAGCAGTACAACCCGTTCGCGAAGTGGAAGAGTAGCTCCGGGTTGAGATAGCCGCGGAAGCCGAACCACGCGAGGAGCGCGGCCAGCACCGAGAGCACGAGCCACGCCAGCATGCGTCTGCGCTCCCGAGCGCCTGCTGCAAATCTGCCCGCATCCATGTCGCGCATGATCCTGTCGGTTGCGTCGTCGTCGTTTCGATTATCCCACCGCATGCCGGCACCTGTGTCAGCGCTTCCCGGCGCGTTGCATGAGGCGCATTGCATATCATTATGGCAGGCGAGCCTAAGTCGGCTCGCAACCCCTTGCTATACTTGCATCTTTTCGCACTTCACCTCGTGGTCACCGCAACAATCCCCTGCGCCGAGTCCGGACTTCGCTTCGAAGACCTGTACGAGCACGACGGCTTGCGGCGCGTCGATGCGCTCTTCCTGGAGCGCCTCGCGCGCTTCGAGCCGGCGCTGCGTGACGATCTCGAGCTTGCGCGAGCTCGTCCCGCGGCGCTCACCTCGAAGCAGGAATCGGAGCTGCTGCTCGCGCTGAGCCCCCATCTCGACGCTTTCGTCGCCTGGTTTTTCGGGATCGAGAACGAGGTCGACGCGCTGGCGGCCCGCCACCATGCCCTGAATCCGCTGTTCGGCGTGAAGCGCGTGTTCGTCCAGCGCAAGGCGATGCACAGGATCAAGGGCGATGAAGCCGAGAAAATCGACGGGCCTGCGCTCGCGGCGCGCCTCGAAGCGATATTCGGCGAGCCATTCACCGAGCTCGCTTTCGCGCGCCACGTGATCGACTGGCAGAAGGACGAAGCGGCGAACAGGGAAGCGCTCGATCTCGCCCTGCAGTACGCAGCGTGGGCCGCCGCGAGCGTGGCCGGGCGGGACAAGCATCGGGCGGGCGTGCTCTTCAAGGCGCCGCACAAGCTCGATACGCAGCGGCTGGTGCCCGCGCTGGTCGATCAGTCGGCGGGCCACGCGAGCTTTCGTCTACCCGACGAAAAGCTCCGGCGGCGCGACGGCTTCAAGCTGACCGATCCCGGGACCGACCTCACCGGGGCGCTCGACCAGGCCCATTACTGCATCTGGTGTCACGAGCAGGGTAAGGATTCCTGCTCCAAGGGGCTGCTTGAAAAAGCCGCGACCGGCCGCGGCGAGGCATCGTTCAAGAAGACGGTCTTTGGCGTGACGCTCGCCGGCTGCCCGCTCGACGAGCGCATTTCCGAGTTCCACAAGACCAAGACCGAAGGCAATGCCATCGGTGCGCTCGCGATCATCGCGATCGACAACCCCCTGTGCGCGGCCACGGGTCATCGCATCTGCAACGACTGCATGAAGGCGTGCATCTACCAGAAACAGGAGCCGGTCGACATCCCGCAGGCGGAGACGCGCACGCTGAAGGACGTGCTCGAGCTGCCGTGGGGCTTCGAGATCTACGGGCTCCTGACGCGCTGGAACCCGCTCAGCCTGCGCTCGCCCTACCCGAAAGCGCCCAGCGGCCGGCGCGTGCTCGTCGCCGGCATGGGTCCGGCAGGCTTCTCGCTCGCGCACTTCCTCATGAACGACGGCCACACCGTGGTCGGCATCGACGGCCTGAAGATCGAGCCGCTGCCCTCCGAGATCTCCGGCGTGGACGAGCACGGGGTTCGCGTGCCTTTCAAGCCGATCCGCGATCTCGTCGCCGATCTCTACGAGCCGCTCGACGAGCGCGTGATGGCGGGCTTCGGAGGCGTCGCAGAGTATGGAATCACCGTGCGCTGGGACAAGAACTTCCTCAAGATCGTGCGGCTGCTGATCGAGCGCCGCAGCCGCTTCGCGCTCTTCGGCGGCGTGCGCTTCGGCGGCACCATCACGGCCGGGGAGGCGTTCGCGCTCGGCTTCGATCACGTCGCGCTTGCGATCGGCGCAGGGCGCCCGACGGTGCTCGACATGCCCAACGGGCTCGCGCGCGGCGTTCGCACCGCTTCGGACTTCCTGATGGCGCTGCAGTTGACGGGCGCGGCCAAGACCGATTCGATCGCCAACATGCAGGTGCGGCTGCCGGTGGTCGTGATCGGCGGCGGGCTGACCGCGATCGACACGGCGACCGAAGCGCTCGCGTATTACCCGGTGCAGGTCGAGAAATTCCTGCGGCGCTACGAGCGCCTCGCGCGCGAGCACGGGGAGGCGGCGGCGCGCATCGCGTGGACCGAGGAAGAGCGCGCGCGCGCCGACGAGTTCCGCGGCCCCCCGCGCGCGGGCAGGGCGGAGCGTGTCGCCGCTGCGGCGCAGAAGCGTGCACCACGCATCGTCGAGCTCCTGAAATCGTGGGGCGGGGTCACCATCGCCTATCGCAGGCGGCTCGTCGACAGTCCTTCGTACACCCTGAATCACGAGGAAGTGCAGAAAGCGCTGGAAGAGGGCGTGGTGTTTTCGGAAGGGCTCACGCCGGTGCGCGTGCAGGTCGACCGCTACGGCCACGCGCAGGCGCTCGCGCTCACGGTGCAAACCCGCGCCGCGGACGGCCATTGGGTAGGGACGGGGGAGATCGAGCTTTCTGCTAAGACGATACTCGTCGCGGCAGGCACGCAGCCCAACACGGTGCTCGCGCGCGAGGACCCGCCCAACTTCCCGCTCGACGGGCGCTATTTCCAAGCGGTCGATGAAGCGGGTAACGCTGTCCGTCCGGAGCAATCGATCTCGAAGCCGAACGACGTTCGCGTGCTCCTCGCACGCGAGCCCGACGGGCGCTTCATGAGCTATTTCGGCGACGTACACCCGTCGTTCTTCGGAAACGTCGTGAAGGCGATGGGATCGGCCAAGCAGGGCTATCCCCTCGTCACGCGGGTGCTCGCTGCGATCGAGCCCGCATCCGCCGAGACCGACGCGGCGTTCCTGCGGCGGCTGAACGACGACCTGCGGGCGACGGTGCACGCGGTCGAGCGCCTGACACCGACGATCGTCGAAGTCGTCGTGCGTGCGCCGCTTGCCGCCCGCCGCTTCCGGCCGGGGCAGTTCTACAGGCTGCAGAATTTCGAATCGCGCTCGCCGCGCATCGAAGGCACGCGGCTCGCGATGGAAGGCCTCGCCCTGACCGGAGCGTGGGTCGACCGCGAGCGGGGTCTCATATCGACGATCGTGCTCGAGATGGGCGGCTCCTCCGACCTGTGCGCGCTGCTCGAGCCCGGCGATGCCGTGGTCCTGATGGGCCCGACCGGAACGCCGACCGAGATTCCGTCAGGCGAGACCGTGGTGCTCGCCGGCGGCGGTCTCGGCAACGCGGTGCTCTTCTCGATCGGCCAGGCGATGCGAGCGGCGGGAAATCGCGTGCTGTATTTCGCCGCCTACAAGCACATGATCGATCGCTATAAGGTCGCCGAAATCGAAGCGGCCTCGGACGTGGTGGTCTGGTGCTGCGACGAAGAACCGGGCTTCAGCCCCGAGCGGGCGCAGGACATGACTTTCGTCGGCAATATCGTGCAGGCGATGCACGCCTACGCGAGCGGCGCGCTCGGCGCGCAGTCGATCGCCTACGCCGATGCGGACCGCATCATGGCGATCGGCTCCGACCGGATGATGGCTGCGGTCGCGCGCGCGCGGCACGACGTGCTGGAGCCTTACATGAAGCCGCACCACTTCGCGATCGGATCGATCAACTCGCCGATGCAGTGCATGATGAAAGAGATCTGCGCGCAATGCCTGCAGCCGCACGTCGATCCGAAAACCGGCCAGACGACTTACGTGTTCTC